>JBCCKK010000106.1:0-10252 GCA_039027395.1 Verrucomicrobiota bacterium
GAAGTTTGAGCCGGAAGATGGGGTTCAAGTTGTTGTTGAGGGAGATTTAACGGTCTACAAACCTAGAGGCTCCTACCAAATCCGAGTACGGACGATGAAACCCGAAGGGCAGGGGACGCTTCAAGCCAAGTTCGAAGCGTTAAAAGAGACTTTACATCAAGAGGGGCTCTTTGATGCAGATCGAAAGCAGGAACTTCCTGTATTTCCTCAGAGAATTGGAATTGTAACGTCTCCGACGGGAGCGGCTTTGCGTGATTTTTTACAAGTGCTAAATCGCAGATGCCCCCAAATTCAAGTTGTTTTGGCGGGAGTTCGCGTTCAGGGGGATTTGGCCAAGGACGAGATCGTTCAAGCAATTCAAGGTTTTAATCAATTGAATGATATTGATTTGTTGGTTGTAACTCGAGGGGGAGGCAGCATTGAGGATTTATGGGCATTTAACGAGGAGGTAGTTGCTCGTGCGATTGGAGCGTCGAATATACCGGTAATTTCGGCAATTGGGCATGAAATTGACTTTACGATTTCAGACTTTGTAGCAGATCTGAGAGCTCCCACTCCTTCGGCTGCTGCTGAGTTAGTTTCGATTTCAAGGCAGGAATGGAAGGAGCGACTCGAAGCTAATAAGCGTCGATTGAATCAACTACTCGTTCAGATTCATCGAGAGCGAAAAGAGCAGGTTCGCCTGTATCAAAATCACTATGTGTTTCGAGAGCCGGTTCGATTGGTTGAAGTGGCAATGCAAAGGTTAGATGATGTTAGAGACCGAATCAATGCGAGTGCTCAGCGGAGCATTCAGGATGGGCGTGAGGCATACAATCGGGTTGTAGCGCGCTGGGATCGATTAGATCCGGAGCGACTCCTTCGTGGAAAAAAGAGTCACCTTGAATCTACAAAGCACCAATTGGATTTGCTATCCCCCAAGGGCGTTTTGGAGCGTGGGTATTCATTGGCCTATGATAAAGAGGGAAAATTGATCACGTCAGTGTCATCACTAAATGAGGGGGATAGCGTTGTGACGCAAACCTGTGATGGTAAAATTCACTCAAAAATAAGTAAAAAAGAGAATTTGAGTTTTGAAGATTCTGTCAGGGAAAAAGCTGGACGATAGCGGTTTAGACGTATTCTATAGGCGACCCATGGCCAAAAAGGTTTCTCATAGTAAAGAATTTAGCTTTGAAGAGTCTCTGGCTGAGTTGGAAGGAATTGTAGAGGAAATGGAATCCGGGGAGTTACCTCTCGAGGACATTATTCAAAAGTATGAGAAGGGGATGGGGCATCTTGCTGTGTGTGACCGCAAGTTGAAAGAGGCCGAAAAAAAGATTCGAAAACTAACAAAGAACGAATCAGGGGAACCCGTGGAAGAGGACTTTGAAGATGGGGCCGTATCTGCGGACGAGGCGAAGTCTTCAGGAGAAGAAGACGTAAGTCTTTTTTAAATTGATTGCCAGCGAGCAAAAGACAAGGAGAACAGAATTATGGGACGTATTTTAGACACAATTGATAGCCCGGATGATTTGAAGAAGATACAGGTCGAAGATCTGCCGAAACTGGCGGAAGAGATTCGTTCCGAGCTAATTTCAACGCTGAGCAAGACGGGAGGGCACCTTGGGCCTAATCTTGGAGTTGTTGAATTGACGATTGCGATGCACTATGTGTTTGAAACACCCAAAGATAACTTTGTCTTCGATGTTAGCCACCAGGCATATGTTCACAAATTACTAACCGGTCGCCGTAAGAATTTTGACAAGATTCGCCAACCTGGCGGACCGAATGGATTTATGGTTCGAGCGGAGAGTCCTCATGATTGTTTTGGTGCCGGTCACGCAGGGACAGCCCTTTCAGCAGCTTTGGGAATGGC
The DNA here is from genome assembly GCA_039027395.1 of Verrucomicrobiota bacterium. Lineage (GTDB taxonomy): Bacteria > Verrucomicrobiota > Verrucomicrobiia > Methylacidiphilales > JBCBYL01 > JBCCKK01. Next base: position 1,859 of record JBCCKK010000106.1, read on the forward strand.
AACCGCGCGTGATTTGCGTCAGTCCGATGAGCATGTAGTTGCTCTTGCGGGTGATGCCGCGTTTACTTGCGGAATTTCTTTTGAAGCACTTAACAACATCTGCTCTCACACCAAACGAATGGTCGATCGATAAGAACGTGGGCGCGATTGCGGACTATTTTAATAAAATCGTAACAAATCCGAACTACGAACATCTTCATGAAAAAGCGACGCAGTTTTTAGAAAAGATTGGTGGAAGAACGGTAGTTAAAGCGGCGCATCGACTTGAAGAAGCTGCGAAGGGATTGGTGCTTCCGAGTGTTATCTTTGAAGAGCTAGGTCTGCACTACTATGGACCTGTCGATGGGCACGATATGGAATCGCTCATTAAGACCTTTGAATTTCTTAAGAATCAGGAGCATCCCGTAATTTTACATGCCTTGACTAAAAAGAGTAAGGGTTACAAGCCGGCTCAAGACTCTCAGAAAGCGTTTCATGGGACGGCTCCTTTTGATCCGGAAACTGGGAAATCAAAGGGTGGTGGACCTAAAACATTCTCCAAGATTTTTGCTGAGAATCTAAGTAAGTTTGCCGAAAATAATAATAAGATCGTAGCGATCACCGGTGGAATGCCAAACGGAACAGGATTGGATGGATTCTCTCCGAATCATCCAGAACGCTACTTTGATGTTGGGATTGCCGAGGAGCATGCGGTCATCTTTGCGGCCGGTATGGCAACCAAAGGGTATAAGCCAATATGCGCGATTTATTCCACATTCTTACAACGAGCTTATGATCCGATTATTCATGATGTCTGTTTGCAGAATTTAAATGTCGTTTTCTGTATGGACAGGGGAGGTGTTTCCGGTGATGACGGACCAACACATCATGGTTTATTTGACATTGCCTATTTCCGTTGTGTTCCAAACGTAGTCCACATGTCTCCTAAGGATGAAGACGAGTTTGTCGATATGCTGTGGACGGCGGTGAACTACAGTGGACCCATCGCTATCCGCTATCCAAGGGGGTATGCCGTCGGCGCCGAGGTTAAACCTCAGCCTGAGCTTCTTCCCATTGGAAAAGCTGAAGTCGTCAAACAGGGCACACAGATTTCAATTTGGTCTTATGGTAAGATGGCCATGGTAGGAGAACAGTTGGTTGAAGAGCTCGAGAAACAAGGTTACTCAGCGGCCCTAATCAATGCTCGATTTGCTAAGCCAATCGACCATGGAACTCTTGAATTTTTTGCTCGTTCGACGGATCTCATTATCTCGCTAGAAGACCATGTGATCGAAGGTGGATTTGGTAGCATTGTTGTCGACACGTTATCCGACCTCGGGATTAGCACACCCGTTGTTCGGGTAGGATGGCCGGACCAATTTATCGAGCATGGTAAGGAAGATCAGCTTCGCGCAAAATATGGGTTGACTGTTGAAGGAGCTCTCGAAAAAGCTTCTAAGTATCTCGAAAAGATAAAGCCAGCCGCCAAGTCTGGTAAGGCAGTCGCTTAACTTACTACTCATTTATTTGGCGACCTTGGCTCTTTAACGGGGTCAAGGTCGTTTTATTAGGACAGAAAGATATTTACTATGAAAATCGTAGTCGCTTATTCGGGGGGGTTGGATACCTCCGTTTTATTAACATGGCTCAAAGAAACGTATAGCGCCGAGGTGGTTGCCTACTGTGCGGATCTTGGTCAAGAGGAAGAGCTTGATGGGCTCGAGGAAAAGGCTTTGGAAACGGGAGCGAGTAAGTGCTATGTGGAGGATTTGCGTGAAGAGTTTGCTAAAGACTTCATTTTTCCAATGATCCGTGGAAACGCTCTTTACGAAGGCCTATACTACCTAGGAACAAGTATTGCGCGTCCTTTAATTGCTAAAAAACAAGTTGAGATTGCTAGAAAGGAAAAGGCAAACGCGGTTGCTCATGGAGCGACGGGTAAGGGTAATGATCAAGTTAGGTTTGAGTTAACCTTTGCTGCTCTGGCCCCGGACATTGAAATTATTGCGCCTTGGCGGACATGGGATTTCAAAGGTCGGACGGATTTAATCCAATATGCCAAGGAAAAGAAGATTCCGATAACTGTGACGGCTAAGAAGCCTTATTCAATGGATAGGAACTTGTTACACATCAGTTATGAGAGTGGAATTCTAGAAGACCCATGGACTGCTCCGGAAGAGAAAATGTTTCTGCTGACTAAGTCTCCGGAAAAAGCCCCTAATAAAGCTGAAGTTTTGACATTAGATTTTGAAAAAGGCGACTGCGTTGCGATTAATGGTAAGCGCATGAGTGCCGCTACGATCGTTAAGACTCTGAACACAATCGGCGGAAAACACGGGGTAGGCCGAGTCGATATGGTTGAGAATCGGTTTGTGGGAATGAAGTCGCGAGGTGTCTATGAAACGCCGGGGGGAACCATTCTTCATATGGCTCACCGTCATTTGGAAACGATTACCATGGATCGTGAAGTAATGCATCTCCGCGATGGATTGATTCCGAAATATGCGGAATTGATTTACAACGGATTTTGGTATGCGCCTGAGCGAGAATTTATCCAGGCAGCAATTGATCACAGCCAAGACAATGTAACCGGTTCGGTTCGCGTTAAGCTTTATAAGGGAAATATCATTGTCGACGGAAGGAAGAGTCCGGTTTCGCTTTATCAGTCAGATATCGCAAGTATGGAAGATGATGCTGGGGCATATGATCAATCGGATGCAACTGGATTTATCCGACTCAATGGATTGCGTTTGCGCGCAAGGGCACTACAGCAAAAGCCTTACAAAAAATTTGCGGCCAAGAAAAAGGCGGCTCGGCCGAAGAGCAAACGTAAAAAATAAATCAATACCAGCGGGCTTTTTGGAATCCCCCAGACTGTCCCGCGGTTCCTTTTGCGTTAGGCGGGATGATGGCAAGGAGTTCTGTGGAGCGCTGATGCATTTTCTGGGCTTCCTCGGCGTGGATCCAGATCATGGGAATACTACTTCCCAGTTCGGTGGAATCGGAGAGAGCGATTTCTTGATTGCGAATATTGTAGCCAATAATCATTAATGCGTGACCTGCCATTTTGGTAGGTATGGTATAACGCGGTGTGTCTGGTAGCCTATCTCGTCGGAACCGATTTCTACTCACCCACTCGCGCAGAAACTGGGCATTCATATGCCAAATTAGGGGATATCCGCTATCGATCTGTTTTTTAAGTTTCTTTAGGTCCGAAGGATCGAAACGCAGGTGCTGCACTCTATAGTTGTGAGGTTTTAACATGGCCGTCATACGACTCGTGAACTGTGTAAAATAGCTGCCTCCAATGGTTGTATTTCCTTCTTCAGCAAGATCATAGACATTAAAGGAGAGTCCGTAGTGTCTGAGGTATTTTTCCCAAGTGGCCGGCACACAGTAGCCTCGGTTTCCTTGTGAAATTTTGGGGATTTGTGTGATGTAAACGTCTCCATTGTTGCTCGACTTGACGTAGGATTTGATCGCCTTTGCAGCTCGTTTTGGATCGTCGATGATCTTGTTCTTTGCGGATTGGGTGGGGCTGTACCTTCCTTTGGTAATTTCAAGGATCAGTGCTTTGCTCGTATCTTTAAGAGTCAGAGTATGCTGTCCCCAAGACCAGATCATGGATCCCTTCTTTTCAACGGGGCGCTTAAGCCGTCGGGTCAGGCGAATTCGAATATCATCACGAGTTTTCGCCTTAGCAGCGCGAAAATTTGCAAGCTCTCCGGTAGGAATATCGGTTTCGTTAATGAAGCCGATGATAACCCGGTTAACTTTGCCATCGAGGGGATAAAGATCGATCGCGTAAAGTGGCTGGCCGAGGACTTCGCTTCTTCCCTTAAAGCTGGCTCGGTAGGTTTCGTTACCTTCTCGACTTTTTGTGCTCTGTAACCGAAGCCTTTTTCCTGTGGCCCACGCTTCGTCGTCCCAAAGGTTGGAGTCTTTCCAAATGGGTATGCCAAATTCTCGGTTAAGTCCTTGTGATTGAGCGGTTGCTGGAATGATTAAAGCAATAAAAGCAGATAAGAGCAAAGCAGGAATCCATTTGAGTCGAGAAGGGGAGAGAAGTGTTTTATTCATAGTAAAGAATCAACACATCGAAATCTAATTGCAGTGAGAATTGCTGGCAAACTGCATTTTAAGATAGAGACTATACTCGTGTTTTTACGTAGATTTTTATGAAGATTCCTTAAAATCAAAGGGTTACTTAAATTTATATTGATAAAACTTAGAGAATGTCATTGACTTAAGGCTCCTATTTTACTAACAAATGCGTAAATAATAGTTAAAAGACGTGAATAAGGCATTTAACTTTCTAGTGATCGCTGCCCTCCTTTTGGGAGGGTTAAGCATATTCTTGATCAAAACATTTGTAGACTCTCAGGTGAAGGCTGCAAAAGAAGCAACACCATCTGTTGAAATGAAGATGTCTGAGGTCATCATCGCCAAGGAGGAGATTACCGTTGGAACGACCTTCACTCGATTCAATACAGAAAAGCGCAGCATTCCAGAAAACTTCCTACCGTCAACGGCGATTACCAAAATGGACGAGCTTCAAGACAAGGTTGCTCTGTTCAACATTCCCGAAGAGGACATGCTGCTTAGCTCTAAGGTAGGTTCACCGAGCCAGTTACCACGGGCCTCGACTGTTGTAGAAGCCGGCAAGCGCCTTGTAACGATTCCCGTGGATGATGAGCGGGCCACGGGATTTACAGTCAAAAACGGTGACTACGTCGATCTGATGGGAATCTTCCCAATAACCGAGAGCGAACTTGAAAACGAAGAAATGCCCATGGGTTCAATCTTGGGTGTGACTTTTCTTCAGAAGGTCAAAATCTTTGACATCATTTACGGAGAAGATGCAGGGGCATCGGCCGAAGATGGTCAAGACGGAGAGAAAGAAGGATCCAATCGTCTGGCTCGAGGAACCACAGCTACCTTTGAAGTTACTCCCGAGGAAGCGGCTATTATTCTGGCCGCAGATGCAATCGCAGAAAATATTTATCTGATTCTTCGACGTTACGATGACGAAAAAATTCGGGATCAACCATCCGAGTTACATGAGCGGATCGTAGCCAATCTTACAGGTGACATCAACGTTACAGAGCCTGAACCTCTACCTGTTATTGCTCCGGAAGAGCCGGAAAGAAAAGTTGTTTATTAATACATAGGACAAGATCATGAAAAACTATTCCAAGTTAAGTTTAACCATTCTAGGTTTCTTCGTCTGTTTCCTCAGCTATGGGCAGGAGGACGGTGCTTCATCGAACGAGCGCCGCGGGTTCGTTCAAGACAACTTAGTGATTGATATCGGAAACTACCAGGACGCCCTCATTCGGATTAGCAATAAGCAGGTAGTCATCGATGGATACTGGGAATTTAAGGATGAGACAGGACAGGTTCTTGAAGAGCCCATTATTCTTTCTCAACCAGCGGGTTTGAATGATAAACTTCTTCTTGCGCTACGTCGTCCCGGAAGTGCGGACGTTGTCGTAACGGAAGGGGGGCAATCAATAACTTACAAAGTTGTAGTGGACGCTCGGTTTGAAGAAAATACGATTGAGAAGGAATTGGAATCGGCAATTACTCAATTCGTCGGCGACGCGGGTGTAAAAGTCACTGTCCTTCCTCCGCAAGCCTCCCTTGTCGGAGCCAACTTAAATCGTTCTTTTGGTCAGGAAACTGCATCCGAAATTCTGGCCCCTCGTGGAGAGACTGCTGGCAGTGCTAGTGGTGAGTTGGTGGGTGCTGACGATTTTCGTCCAACGATCATGCTAGAAGGTGAAGTAGCCACAGATTCAATAGCGATGAAGGCAGAGAGTATTGCTCGGGCCTACACAAACAATGTTATTAACATGTTAAGTATCAAAAATCCGATGCAAATTCGGATCAATATCAAGGTGATCCAAGTAACTCAAACGTTAGACAGTAGGATCGGCGTCCAGCACTCATTTGCAGACAATAACCCGCTCGGTGGAACAGGCGGGCCGACAAGCCCGACGGGTTTAGGTCTAGCATTTAATAGCACCGCACCTTTTTTCGAAACGGGAAATAGCAGCGCGCTACCTATTTTTGGAACTCCAGTAAGCACTTTAAGTGGCGGTAACTATCAGACAAATGTCAATCTCGCTAAGTTAGGAGTAGACATCGAGGTGCTTCAAGAGCCGACGCTTACGGTATTGAACGGACAAGCTGCAGAATTTATCGTCGGTCAAAGTGTTTTTGTGCCAACGGGATTTACGATTGAAGATGGCGTGGTTACTCAGCTTTTTGAAGAAAGAGAACTGGGTATCTCACTTCGAATTACGCCGCTGATTGAGGAAGAGGAAGTCTTTCGGGAAGATGCGCAAACTGGAGGGATCCCTGTTAGCACGATCAATGTGCAAAAAGCAGGCTCCGAACGGGATGATGCTAATGATAATTCAGATAATATCATTACGACGATTGATTCAAATGGGGTGATGCGATTCTTTATTCAGCCGCAAATTACTTCTCTTGCAGGGTTTGATACGAATGGGTTTGCTCAAATCGACACCAATCGAGTAGAGACACGGGTTGCAATTCGACATAACGAATCACTTGTGCTGGGTGGACTCTTTGACCGTGAGAAAAGAAAACAACTTGAGGAAGTTCCTTTTATTAGCAAAATTCCTATTTTGGGTGAGCTTTTTAAAGATCGCTTAACCGACAACGAAGTGAGTGAATTGATTTTTGTCCTCACTCCTCGAATTGTTAATCTATGGGACGTCGAGCAAAAGGGCACAATCTATGGGAGAGAGGACCGTATGAACGAATTGTTGGTGGAAGAAGGCTTACAGGCAAAGCCAACCCGGATTAGCGCTAACGACGTTCGTGTTCGTGGATCATCTATTAACTACGGACCTGGTGGCCCACTACCAGTTGAAGAAAATCTTTCTTTCATATCGACATCAGCAGAACCCCTGGTATTTGATCAGGAGTCCTACGAACAAATGAAAGAAGACCCTAATTCCGTGACCTTAGAACCTGTCGATCCGAATGCGAATCAAGAGCAAGTGCCGCCTGTTATTCAGACGGAAGGCAATGAAGCTGATGTAACCCCACGCCCTGTCCTAGAACAGTAATTCGGGCTTTATGGCTACTGTTTTACTCGTTCACGAGGATGCCGGGGCGGCGCAGGCGATCGCGTCTGCACTAGAATCGAGCGGTGCCTATCAAATCCAAGCAAAAGTGGGCACGGCAGCTGAAGCACAACGTTTCATTGGGGCTGTCGACATTGCTATCATTTCTCTTTATCTCCCGGACCAGGATGGTTTTAGTGTCATTCAAAGCTTTCAACAGAGTGGAGTTGCCTGTGTTCCAGTTCTTCAGGGATCTGAAGGAGGAGACGTATGGCAGCAAGTATTAGCTAATGACCTTAGGGATGTGCTTGTTGGCATCCAAGACCCAACAACAATTCTTCAAATTGTCGAGTCTGCAGAAGCTCATTTTGCAAGTGGTGGCGGCAGCGAGGGAGGAAGCGAAGAGTCTTACATGATCGCTGTAGCAAGTGCCCGAGGCGGTGTCGGTAAGAGTATATTCGCCGTGAATCTGGCGATTGCGATGGCGCAGTATGATGCAAAAATCGCTTTGATCGACTACAGCATGTACGCGGGAGACTTTTTCTCAATGCTTGACCAAGTTCCTCGTAACACGGTTTCCGATGCCATCGGACAAGGAAGTATGGATGAATCCCTCCTCTCAAGTTTGATGAGTGAGCACCCACTGGGATTCTCCTATCTTGCTTGCCCTAATGACGATTTCGATTTCTACAGTTTCGACTACGAAAGTGCGGTAAGTCTTCTTCAATATGCCCGACAGATTTACGACTACATTGTCATTGATACAGGAGCTTACGATTTGCCCCCAACAAATGCTGCAATCGATGAGTCGGATATGGCGTTTATGGTTACCAACCGTGACCTTGCCCGTTTGATGAGCCTCCAGCGACTCATTAAGAGCTATGGAGATCGAGGTTTTGCCGATGACAAACTTAAAGTCATCGTCAACGATGCTGAAGTTGGAACCGAAATCACGGAAGAAGAGATCGAGCAAGTTATCGAACATCCAGTAACAGCATACCTTCCAAGCATTGGACTTGAGGCCACATTTAGCATTAACAGTGGGAAACCGCTGGTTCAATCTAAGTCAGACCATCCAATGGTTGGTGTTTTGAATAAATTAGCTGAGTATTCGATTCAAAAGTGGAGCAACTAAAGCAATTAATGGATTTGCACGGAAATCGTTAAACAACTAGAATTTAGCTATGAGACCGATACCTCCCGGATATGGCAAAGGCCCCGCTCGACCCGTCCCGAAGCGCCCTCCAGGCTTTGCACGACCTACTCCTCAGGCTGCTCCCGCAGGTGGTGGTGGAGGTGCTGCTCCTGCTGCTGC
>JBCCKK010000107.1:0-10235 GCA_039027395.1 Verrucomicrobiota bacterium
CTGATTTGTTGCGCTTTAACACCAAAACTAAACGCGCTCAACAGAATGAATAGTCCCACCGCATATTGAATCCATTTTTTCATCGTTTAAGACCTTTCCTATATTTCAACTAACAATATTTAAGCACAAATACTCTAATCTTTAAATAGCTCAAACACACTAGTTAAAAGGTAAAGAAGGAATATGGGGTCTGCCGTCAATTCTTAACAAATTTTTCTATATTCTGCCCTACATTAGAATATCGTTTCAGCACACCAAAACCTAACCCCTAAGCAAAAATTAGAATATCACTACCTGCTCGCCTTCTGAATATTCCGATTGAGGATTCGGCTTTCAGGAGGGCAAGCACCTGCCCAGACAACTCCCGGGTGGATCCAGCTTTTCTTGCCGATGACACTACCTGGATTGAGCACACAGTGACAGCCGACTTCGACATCATCCCCAAGAACAGCTCCAAATTTTCTAAGGTCCGTTTGGAACAGTTCGTTTTCCCAGCGCACACTAATCTTGGTTTGATCTGTTCTGAGGTTCGAAAGAATGACTCCGGCACCTAAATGGCTCCGTGAGCCGAGAATCGAATCACCCACATAGGAAAAGTGAGGAACTTGGACATTATCCATCAATATACAATTTTTGAATTCACTGCTGTTCCCTAAAATACACCCGTCTCCAGCAATTACGTTTCCCCGAAGATAGGCTCCATGTCGAATCTGGCAATTTTTGCCAATCCAGGCAGGTCCTTGAATAAAGGCTCCCGGTTCGATCTTGGTTCCTTCTCCGATGAAGACGTCACCCAAAATCACAGGATTGCCAATCACCTCTCCTTTCACTCCATCCAACGAAAGCGTCTTGATATACTCTTTTATTTGAGGAATGACTTCCCAAACGGGCTGCTCATCAAGAAATAAGTCCTTATGAGCAAAATAAGACAAATCAAAAAATGCGTGATAATCAGGGATACTCATCAATTACTCTGCAGGCACATGAAGTCCTGATACGTTTCCGTTCTCGTCTTTTGCCCGGATGTAAAGGGGCTTCTCGGGATTACGATCAAAGGTAAATGACTCCTCAGGGGAATCGAGAATACCATCTGATGGAATGGCCACATGGTATTGTTGCCCGTCCTTGGATACTGCGACAGCTTGCAGCACGCCTCCTTCATCTTGAACGTCCACCTTTACCCGAGTTTTCGATTTCTGCTTAAGCACCAACTCCGGGGCTGTGTGATCGATGTGCCAAGCTTCACTCACTTTCTCGTGGAATAACTCTTTGCCTGGACCATTGTCGAGATGATCGTCAGCAACGACCTTGGCATAATAACTCCCATCCGGCCAACCGCTCGTATCCCAACTAAAAATTGGTTGATCGAGATCACGGGCAAGCTGCTCCCATTCCTGACCTTCCCGAAGAATCCATACGCTGTAACGCAATTTGTCATGATTCGGGTCTTTAGCGTCCCAAACAATCGTGCGCAGCCCGGGTTCCCGAACGGAGCGGTAACGATCCACAATTTTCGGTTTGTTCGCTTTAGCCGCCTTGATCAGCTGGCTTAACGTTTGAATCGGTTTTGCAGCAGGAGGCTGTTTTAATGAAAGAAACCCCAAATTAGGTTCCAAAACCCGCACCTGACTCACTGCGGGTGGCTGATTTTGTGGCAGGTAGGTGAATTCAATCCGATCAACATTGCCTCGATCTAGCTCAATCTCGAACTGAAAATAACGTGCTTGGGAACTGCTTACCTGTTCACCTTTGAGCGATTGCCATTCATACCACGACTTGTCCGGGTTTGAGGTGTTTCCACTTCGAGTGCGAACCTTCCACTTCCCCTGCCCGTGCACCACAAACCGACCCCAACTGGCAAACAATTTTGAATCAAATACTTTGGATCGATAAATTCCCGGCACCGTTTTTTTAGAAGAAAGTTGAAGCACTTTCCCCCAATTACTTCCCAATAAAAACCATCCTCCGCTCTTATTCGGCAAGATGGAGGTAACCTGTTTAGATTCCGCATCTCCCAAGTAAGTCATCTCTCCGGTTTCTGTCACATGCAGATAACGTCCCCCACTTCCCGTTCCAGCAAGAAGACCTCCATCATTCCAGGCCATTGAATGAATCTCATAAGCTGTTTTCAAAATCACATTAGGATACAGGCCTTCATCAATTCTGTAGATTTCGCTGGCAACCACTTTTCCTTTGCTGGCACTCTTAATCGTCGACGTTTTCTTTGCGGGAGTCGTAGTGATTTGTCCATTCTCCGAACTGCTCATCGAAATCAATCCACGCAACGCAAGCAGGTCGGCATCGGAATCGGTGTGAGTGGTGCTAGCTGTCGTCGCTGGTGCCGTTTTGCTCCCTACGGCAACCGCATAGATCACCCCGTTTTCATCAACCGCAACTGCAGCGATGTCTGAGCGATCCGCATCGAGTAGAACAACCGTTGGTTGCCCGTTTCGATATCGATAAAGCAAAGCAGAACCGGTCGTTCCAATAATCAAATCATCGTCCAGTCCCCAAGCCAAACAGCGCAAATGAGGTTCCGCTGCATCAAAAATGAGTTTACCCTTCTTTTTTCCATCAACCCGGAAGAGCTTACCGGTCTGACCCGTTGCCACATACAAACGACCTTTGCGATCAAAGAGCATATCCCAAACATATTTCTCACCATGCTCAAACCAGACTTCAAATTTACCGCGTTTATTCTGTTTGAAAATTTTTCCATCTGGCGAACTAGCTGCATAGATCTCCCCTTTAGGACTCACCGCAACCGCATATACGTCGCTTTCCGTAAACTTCGTTAGCGATTCGACCTGCCCACTGGATCGAAGATGGAATACATCTCCCGCTGGGCCAGTCCCAATAATTAGATCCCCTGAGCTTCCAACCTGCACCGCATCCCAGAGAATCGTGTCGTTGAAATCATGTAATATATCAGCAGCATAACTCGGCTTTAAACGCCCAGGTTCCGCAATGGCTACACCCTTACTTTCTCCTTCCGAAAGCTCTTCCGTAGAATCAATGATGATCCGGTTCGGTCGTACCGCATGAACCGTATCCCAACCCAATCCACTGAAAATCAGAATAAATACTAGTAGTCGTTTCATCGGATTGTTATTCCCTTCGCTACGATTCCTCGAGCCATTCCTTGGATGCGTTGTTCCTGTTGACTCCAAACGACCGTATCCGTCACAGCAGACGTTTGAGGAAATGAACTCTCTTTAGCGGTGCGATATACGGTAACCGGTAGATTGGCTTGAACCTTTCCGCGTTTCAATACTCCTTTATCCAAGGAAACCGCTTGAAGATAGAGGGTGTTGTTACGATACGATTGATTAAAATACCGGATTGCATCAGCGGGCTGCTCAATTCGCGACGCATTTATTGAAAAATCGAGATCGAGATTCAGCGCACTTCCGGCTGCACATCGAAGCGAAACGCGTTTTCCTCTTAATTCTTCAGGGGGTTCCCAATTCATCGAAAGTTCCTTTTCTTCTCCTCGATCGTTCTTTAAACGAACACGCACCTTCAGAGTATCTCCGACTTCGACTTCGTCCCGTTCGGTCTCCAGCGAACGCAACGACCATACTTCACCCTGCTCGTAGGAAACCACAGAATACTCAACCGACTCCAAAGAAAGCTGCTTTCCGAATTTTGCAAATAGCTGAGCCAACGGAATCATTTGACCGAGAACCGCATCAAAGCGAGCCGCAACTCCTCCGCTATAAAACCCATCCATGACAAGATCTGGCTGATCTTTAAAACTCAATCGCGTTTGGATCGTTGCCGTAAACGTCTCAGAAAAGTCCTGAGGCTCCATCAGTGCTTGAATTCCCAGTAGCATTACCAATCGAGGTGTTAGGAGGGGATGTTTGATCAACTGCCCCGTCCAATCGGGGCGCTCCTGATTCTGGTGCTTCCGATGAACTCGATAGGTTGCCATTTCGGGCACATCACCTAACTCACCACTAATTGCTGCAAGCCGATCTTGATATAACGTTCCGCACACTTCAGCGGTATTCGACAATTTGTGAGGCCTTAAGTAACTAGGAACCAAAGTAACAATTTCGGCAGGAGCAATGGGTAATTGCAAAGGACCCAGCCCCAACATCGGATGACCAAAACCAACGACCTGCTCTCCTTCCACCCAGGTCACGGTTCCCGTCCCGGCCATTGAAACATCTCCACTCATCAACACCACCGAAAGCGGCGAGCCTGCTTTTACCTTCGGCAATTCCCTATTGGTTTTTCCCGAACTTCCCCCAGAGATTGGAAGGGTTCCCGGAAACAGCGTCTTCCACTTTCCTTTGAGAGGCTCCCAAGAATCATTCCACCCTGTTAGACTCATGGGGATCCCCAAAACGTTACTTCTGGATTCAGGCGACGGTAGAAACATAAAGTCTTTAGGCGTCGGCATCGGAGTTCGGTCTGAAACTAGACCCGGGCCACTTGGGCCTCGCCCTCGATTGGCGACATCCACCATATATTCTGCTGGGGTAATCCCACAATGCCCATCTTTTTCAAAGAGCATTAGCCGACGAGACAGAGCCCCCACCAACTTGCCGTCCACATAGACGGGACTTCCACTCATGCCGTGCACAGCCCCCGTGAGTTCCGTTTTCGAATCAACCAACTTAGCAACAATCAAATCACGCCCTGGACCAATCCCTCCTTCAAGAATCCCGAGAATCTCAGTCTTGAGCGACACCACTTCCGTGCCTTGTAAAACAGTGAGTGTTTCCGCTTGGAGTCCTGGACGAATCTTATCAAGTGGAAATATAACGGGATCCGCTGCCACTACCTGAGCGCCAATCATGACCAGACCAATTACCCTCGCAGCTATGTATCCGTTTCGCATCACAGTAAAATGGACTCGATTGCTTCCAATGTAAAATCGATGTCTTTCTCCGTATGAGCCAACGAGATAAAATTAGTCTCAAACTGAGAGGGGGGAACATACACACTTTTTTGACGCATTGCATGAAAATACGTCCGGAATGCATCTAAATCACTCGTCTTAGCATCATCAAGATTACACACCTCCCGATCGGTGAAAAAGAGACAAAACATCGAACCCATTCGATAGAACGATAACTCCGTATCACTGCGTTCGATGAGAGAACGCACTCCGCTCTCTAGACGTTCACCGATCTGATCCAGTCGCAAAAACGCATTACTCGCAGCTAACGCCTTAAGCTGAGCGAGGCCGGCGGCAATCGCTAAGGGATTTCCAGAAAGAGTGCCCGCTTGATACACAGGACCATCTGGTGCTAAGTAATCCATCATCTCAGCCTTGCCTCCAAACGCACCCACCGGTAGCCCCCCTCCAATTACCTTACCAAAGGCACTCAAATCGGGTTTAACCTCCAGTAATCCCTGAGCTCCAGCTTTACTTAAACGAAACCCAGTCATCACCTCATCAAAAATAAGTACGGCCTGATAAGCATCACAGAGTGACCTCAGTTTTTTCAAGAACGAGGGATCTGGAAGGATTAGTCCCGCATTCGCTGGGATCGGCTCTAAAATCACTCCTGCAATGTTCTCACCAAATTTCTCAAACGCGGCTTCTAGAGCCTCAGAATCATTGAATCTCAACGTTAAGGTCTCGCTTGCCAATCCCTTGGGAATTCCGGCGCTATCCGGCTGCCCTAACGTCAGAGCTCCTGAACCCGCCTTAACTAAGAGTGAATCGACATGCCCATGATAGCATCCTTCAAATTTGATAAGCTTATCGCGTTTGGTGAATCCTCGTGCCAGACGAATGCAGGACATCGTTGCCTCCGTCCCACTATTGCACATACGGACCTTCTCAACCGAAGGCACCCAATCACAAATCGTTTCTGCCATCTCAACTTCAAGTGGCCCTGGCACTCCAAAACTAGTCCCTCGATCTACGGCTTCTTTAATCGCTTCAATCACCGACTCAGGAGCATGCCCCAAGATAGCCGGTCCCCAAGTGCAGACATAATCAACGTAGCGATGTCCATCCACATCCCACAAATGGGCTCCTTTCGCCTTTTCTGCAAAAAACGGAACTCCTCCCACGGCGCGAAACGCCCGCACCGGAGAATTGACTCCACCCGGAATAAAGTTAAGTGCCTTTTCAAACAACTGATCCGAAGTCATCATATCACTCTCTCGAATTCGAGAGAGACCGCAAGCTTTGTTCATTAATTCGTTGATCTGCGATTATTTTTTGAAAGTATATGCGCATGTCTCAACCTTGTTTTCATTCAAGCATTGAAGGCGCTCAACATGGTGCCAAGTCCCTAGATGAATTTCTAACATTTGCCAAAGCCTCTGGAGCCTCCGGAGCTCAACCGTCGAACTTCTTAGTTCAAGATAAAGACGGCGGTATTGCTTCTGCGCAAAGTATCCGCGATTGCTTTGAAAAGCATGGCCTCACACTCGACGGAATATCGGCTCACTGCCCATTCTGGGTGCACACTACCGCATGGACAGGAAGCCCTTCGGTTAAACCATTCATTCCTGAATCACTTCACGATAAATCGGCAAATAACATCGAAGCCTGGTCTGAAAACTATTTGTTCCAGCTCATGGACCTCGCTGCTGAGCTGAATATCAAAATCATGCCTATGTTCTGGGGGGTCGCCTTCGGATGGGAAATTGCCAGCGGTTACCCCTGGGGATTCTGGTCTGGACCTCAATATGATCTGATCAAGGAAGGGTTTGATCGCTTCGCCGAAAAAACCGCCAAGCTCAGACAGAAAGCAAATGAACTGGACATCCGGCTCGCACATGAGATCCATCCAGGAACCGGCGCAATGACCGGCGATGATTTCATGGCTTTGGTAGATCATTGTGATGGTGATGCTTGCCTCACTGTAAATGCTGACCCCTCCCACTGCTGGGAAGGTGAATCTTGGGAAGATCGCTTCCTCAAAGTTGGCGAACGCGTGGTAGCTGCTCACGTAAAGAATTTCGTCATTCGTCCTGGCCTACCTCTCAGATCCATGGCCCCCGATTGGCCTAAACGGGCGATGCAATTTGTGGATCTAGGCAGTGGAGATCTCAATATGACTCGCTATATCGAGTTATTGATCCATATCGGCTACCCGCAGCGTTATCGCTCCCTGATGGGAACTCAAACCGCTCCTCTCGTTGTCGAGGCCGAAAGTGCGTATCGCGATCTAGATGCCTGCAGTGCAGATGGAATTGCTTTCACCCGGGACAATCTCTGTTTCCCGATTGCCTCCGGTTCATTCGAAGACGGTATGGGTGCTTAACCCTGCTTTGACCAAAATTTGATTACACATCCACTTCCTGATCGCAATAACTGCCTTCAGGGAGTGGTCGTGAATCTGATTTAGAATTTGTAACCGTCACATCACCTTTAACGGAAACGGGTTTCTCGAAGAGAACACTTCCTTTTACCGTTAGCCGCTTGCAGTCCTTGAGCGAAGGGATACTGCTGATATGGCGATCAAATCCATTGATCATCTTAAAATATTCCGAATCTAGCTTAATCGTCGGAGGAATTCCATGACGCTCTTGGATCAATTGGACGCGAAAGTCTTCGGTAATTTCGTAAGCATCTGAACGAAGCGCTAATAAATCGTCGGTCTTCTTGACCGGGGCAAACCGGGTCCGAGGCACTTCCAACGCCTGCGCTCCTTCAAACATCTCAATAGCCGCACCCATCGCGGTTTCCAGTTGATACACAGCGGGCGAATCTGATTTCGTCGGGTCCACCGTCTTTTCATTCCGAATCAACGGCAGAGGAAGATAACCTCCATTTTCACTCATCAAAGCCCGGAGATGATCCAAGCGGATCCAGAGGTTATTCGTATTGAAAAATCCATGTTTCTCAATATCTTGGAAGGCATCTTGATCTGCCGATGGGCACTGAGCTCCTTCTCTCAGGACCAACCGTTTATCGCTCTTACGACGAGCCAGATGGCCTCCTTTTCGATCCGCTTCTGTCCGACGAGTCACCTCCATCAGGAACGGAATCGATTCTTGGTCCATATATTGAAGGATCTTGAAATCTGGATAAGCCCCCAGATTGTCCGAATTTGAAATAAATGCGTATTGAATCCCGTCACGAATCAATTGATCGAGAAGTCCAGTTGCAAACAACGACAAATAGATATCTCCATGCCCCGGAGGGCACCATTCTAACCCCGGATCCGCAGGCCAATCTAAGGGCTCCATGGTATCGACCGAAATCTTAGGAACTTTCGACTGCAGAAAGTCCATTGGTCGACCGTTTGGTAATTCAGGATATTGCTCTAAGTAGTGCAAACTATCTTTGCGCGTACTAAAGCTATTCATCAGCAGAAACTGAAGTTGAGGATTGACCGCTTTACGCAGAAACAAAATCTGCCGTGAAATAAGATCAAGAAATGTCAGCCCGTCTTTAACCTCCAGGAGCGACTTCGCCTTATCTAGTCCCATTCCTGTTCCCAACCCTCCATTGAGCTTAACCACGACCAACTTAGCCCCGAGCTCCGTAGGAATCAGATTCGGCTCTTCCAGATCGTTAAACGAGGGAATGCTATCGACAGGCGAAAGTGTCGATTCAGACATCATACCGGTTTCACCTTGAGCGAGCTTCAAATAATTCGCCTCAAATGATCGTATCGCAGGAGCACTAATTCCTGCTTGAACCATTTTCTCTCGAATCGAATCCGGAATGTTCTTTGTATCCGTCACGCGTCCTTCACAAGGTTTGATATCGTCTTGAATTCTTTGTGATCGGCGTCTCCTAAAATCTCGAATAAGAATGATTCTACGCTTCCCACTAAAATACGGTCGGCCTGTAACTCCTGCATCGCAATCTGGTGATCCAACGAATTTCGAGAGCCACAGGCATCAGCCATGATCACCGCTGTCCTCCCAGCAGCCTGTAGGTCATACACGGTTTGACGAACACAGATGTGAGATTCAATCCCGGCGACAATCCAGTGTCTCGCATCCAAATCAGATACTGCAGGCGCAGCCGAAAAGGACGTTTTTTCGAAAATCTTTTCAGGTTCAATACCTTTGATCAGATCCGAAACCGTGTTTCCAAGCCCTTTCGGATACTGTTCCGTAACATAGATCGGAAGACCCAGTGCTTTAGCTCCCTGCAGTAATAACAGTTGTCGACGCTTAATTTGGTCCGCGTCTGCGATTACTGGAAGTAGCTTCTCCTGAACGTCAACTAGCAATACTGCGGCGTTCTCCGCATCAATTCTCCATCCCATTGTTATAACTCTTTCTTTAAGGATTCGAGGACACTCTTATCTTCCAGCGTTGAAACGTCTCCCTTAATGTCATCTCCAGCTGCAATGTTTCTCAGCAGCCTTCTCATAATCTTTCCACTTCGCGTTTTGGGCAGAGCATCGGCAAATCGAATCGAATCAGGTCGTGCAATAGCACCAATTTCTTTAGATACATGTTTCACTAATTCATCGCGCAGATCTTTGGACTTCTTAGCATCGCCCTTGAGCGTGACAAAAGCCACGATTCCCTGCCCTTTAATCTCGTCGGGACGACCGACTACGGCGGCCTCCGCAACCTTAGCGTGACTAACTAACGCACTTTCGACCTCTGCGGTGCCGAGCCGGTGGCCTGAGACATTCAACACATCGTCAATTCGACCAACGACCCAAAAATAACCCTTCCGATCCATCCGTGCCCCATCACCCGTAAAATAACATCCTTTGATTTCGCTCCAATATTGCTTCCGATAACGAGCCGCATCCCCATGAATCGTCCGCAACATAGAAGGCCAAGGTTTACGGATCACTAGCTTACCACCCGAGTTGGCTGGCACTTCATTGCCTTCGTCATCAACAACAGCAATATCCACACCGAAGAAAGGAAGTCCAGCCGACCCCGGGCGCATCGAGTTTGCTCCAGGAAGGGTAGTCAATATGTGAGAACCGGTTTCGGTTTGCCACCAGGTATCCACAATCGGGCAATTCTCTTTTCCAATCGTCTTGTAATACCACATCCAAGCCTCTGGATTAATCGGTTCTCCAACGGTTCCAAGAAGACGCAGCGAACTCAAATCATGTTTGTTAACGTGCTCATCTCCCCACTTCATGAAGGCGCGAATTGCTGTCGGTGCCGTATAGAAAATATCCACTTTATGCTCTTCGATAATCTTCCAAAAACGATCTGGCCCTGGATGATTCGGAGCTCCCTCATACAAAAGGGATGTTCCTCCATTTGATAAAACCCCATAAACCACGTAACTATGCCCCGTAATCCAACCAATATCCGCAGTGCAC
>JBCCKK010000108.1:0-10197 GCA_039027395.1 Verrucomicrobiota bacterium
CGCCGAACAGATTCAAAAGGTCACTAAGGGGGCAACGACTGTGGTAGCCATCGGCCCGCAAAAGTATAATGAACTCTACTCGAAGATGGGTAATCTCAATCGAATGCTCGCTTGGGGACATGGACAGGTGATCGAAAATTTAGCCAAAGCCTATCCGGCGTGCCCCAGGGCTCTTTCCGATCAATTTGCTAATCCTCGGTTGGTCGAACGGGAAGTGGAGCGGCGCAAGTTGGAGTTAAAGATTGATCAGCGGACGAAAGCGGAGTCCGACATTGCGGTGGCGGCGGCTTCGATTTTGGCCAGGGCAGCATTTGTAGAGGCGATGGAGAACTTAGGAGATTCGGAGCCTCTACCCAAAGGGGCAGGGGCCCCGGTAAAAGCGGTGGCTCGAACGATGGTTAAGGAGCAAGGGGCCGGATACCTAGCGTCTCTTTGCAAAACACACTTTAAAACCTTTGCCGAAGTTACTGAGACGTTATTCTAGTGGACTCCATCCAATAAAACAGGTGGGGAAAAGGGAATAATTAAGCAGATAGTGATTCCAGGAGGGGTAACTTCAACGGAAAAGTTGCTCATTTTGTCGTCAGGATTCCCTAGGGATCTGATGGGTCAAGTTAAGTAAAAATTAAGTCTTTCCAAATTTTTTGTCATTTGGTTCTTGCGTAACGAGGCGTTCTTTTTTAAGTCACTATATATCAAACGATTATGGCCAATTTAACTAAACGCGACTTAGTTGTTCGAATCAGCAATGAAACCGGGATGGTTCAACAGGATGTTTTGAATGTTGTTCAGAAGACTTTGGACTATTTGACGGAAAGCCTCGCTGAGGGGCAAACCGTTGAACTGCGTAACTTTGGCGTGTTTGAAATCAAATTGAGGAAGGCACGTGTGGGGCGTAACCCGAATAAACCGGAGAGCGATGTGCCGATTCCTCCGCGAGCTGTGGTGAAGTTCAAGCCGGGTAAAGAAATGAAAGCGCGGGTGGCGAATCTTTCTGAAAAACTGGCTGATTCTGGGGCGACCCCAGAAGATGATTAATTCCCCTTCGATCCCTAAATAACCTTGATTCTTCAACAGGGACGCTATTCTCCCGTGGAGGAAATAGCCGTGAGATTCTTGAATCTCTCTAAGAAGCCTCCCGATTGAGCATTAGAAAGTAAAACGAGTGAAACGAACGCATCATTGTAGTGAATTAACGAAGGCGGATGTCGGTAAAGAAGTCACCCTCACGGGTTGGGTCGATTCCTGGCGCGATCATGGAGGAGTCATCTTTGTAGATCTCCGGGATCGAGAAGGCATCACCCAGATCGTGTTCAATCCTGAAATGTGCCCTGATGAGGCCAAACGCTCTCACGACTTGCGCAGCGAATTTGTTATCGAAATTTCGGGGAGTGTTGTTGAGCGTATGGAAGGAACCGCGAATTCCAAACTCGCAACTGGAGAAATTGAAGTGTTGGTGAAACGCCTGGAGATTCTTAATCCCTCAGAAACACCGCCGTTTCCGCTCGATAAGGATGGGGTCAATGAGGACCTCCGTCTTACCTATCGCTATCTGGATTTGAGACGCTCCCGAATGGCTCAAAACCTAAAAGTTCGTCATCGAGCAGGGCAGACGGTTCGTCAATATTTGGACGATGCGGGGTTTCTCGAGATTGAAACACCTTCGCTCTTTAAAAGCACCCCGGAAGGAGCCCGCGAGTTTTTGGTGCCGTCTCGATTAAACCCCAAGCAGTTCTATGCGCTCTCCCAGTCGCCTCAGCAGTATAAACAGATTTTGATGGTGGCAGGGGTAGAGCGCTATTATCAAATGGCCCGGTGTTTCCGAGACGAAGATTTGCGAGCCGATCGTCAGCCCGAATTTACCCAGATCGATCTGGAAATGTCGTTTATTGATCGGGAAGACATGTATGAACTGATCGAAGGAATGGTTGCTGCTGTCTGGAAAGCAGTCCTCGACGTCGAGTTGGAGTTACCGTTTCCGAGGCTGTCATTTAAAAAAGCGATTGATCAATATGGTATTGATAAGCCAGATCGTCGGTTTGCCATGAAGCTTATCGAATTGACCGATGCTTTCACTTCTTCGGATTTTAAAGTGTTCCGCTCGATTGCCGATAGCGATGGTGGTGTGATTAAGGCAATTAATGCTAAAGGATTCGCTGATATCTCAACAGGGCAGATCGATAATCTCACAGAACTCGCCCAGTCTCATGGAGCTAAAGGACTGGCATGGATTAAGGTCGAGGACGGAAAATGGAAGTCTCCGATTGTTAAGTTTTTTAATGTTGCTGAAAAGAAGGCTCTGGAGGATCGCCTGGATATCGAAGAAGGGGATTTGATTCTTTTTGCTGCGGACCAATGGTTGCCCGCGTGTGAAGTGCTCGGTCAGATTCGTCTGAAGGTGGCTGAACTCATGGAGGCCGCTGGTAAATTGGATAAAGATACAGACCTATGGGATTTTCATTGGGTCGTCGATTTCCCACTGCTGACCTATGATAAAGAAGCAAAGCGTTACGTAGCAAGCCACCATCCATTTACTTCACCGATCCCTGAAGATATTGAAAAGCTGGATTCCGATCCGAATGCAGTACGAGGGCAGCACTATGATCTAGTGGTGAACGGTTGGGAGTTGGGTGGAGGGAGTATTCGTATTCACCAACCTGAGGTTCAGCAAAAACTGTTTACCGATCTTTTGAAGATCGATCCGGACGTTGCCGAAGCACGGTTTGGATATTTAGTAAAAGCACTTAAATTTGGTGCTCCGCCGCATGGTGGGATTGCTTTAGGTTTTGATCGGATGATCGCATTGCTCACCGGTTCTTCCAGTATTCGCGATGTAATTGCTTTCCCGAAGAATAATCGAGGTGCCGATCTTATGAGTCAGTCGCCCAGCGAGGTAGACGCGCGCCAGCTGAAAGAATGCTTTGTCCAAGTTCGAGCTTCTTAAGGGATTTCTCTGCTCAGATTGAGCGTAATCTTAAGGAGAATCGCACGTCATGATAAAATTTCAGTTGCAGGATTTTTATTATCAGTATGTTTAATAAGTAGGAAAAATATTATATGAGTCAGCCAAAGATTGTAGCTTACCTGAAACCCTGGTGTGGGTGGAGCAATGGTGTTCGCGCCATTATGAAAAAATATGAACTGGAATTTGAAGATCGGGATATCATAGGAGATCCTGAACAGCGTATCGAAATGATCCAGAAAAGTGGTCAAGAGCTTTCTCCTTGCGTTGAAGTAGACGGTCACATGCTTGCCGATGTGAGTGGCGAGGAAGTCGAAGCTTATATGATCGAGAAAGGTTTAGTAAAAGAAAACAATGCCCCAACCGATGCTCCTACCAACAGTGCTTGCACGGATGAAGAGCATGCCGCAATGCAACAAGGCGGAACGATTAAGTTTATTAGTCCAGAAGAAAAGAGATAGCGTTAGGTGGGGCAGATCATCCCCTAATGAGACCGGAATCCAAAAAGAAGGCCGTTGAGTCGCTCGTTCAAGATAACGACAAACGGACGCGTCGACTGCTCTACTCGGAGTTAGCCGCAGATCCGGAAGCGCACGAGAAGTTGGTTCGACAACTCTCGGAAAGTGCTTGTCCCGATGTTCGGCGCTTCGCCGGTGCTATCCTTAACGAGTGGGAAAAGATTCATGAGATGGCACACTGTGATGATCCTGTTCGAGAGGCTCCCAAGCCAGAATGCTGGGAGCACTTAGAATTTTTCTGCTGGTGGCTTGCTGAACAAGAATATTCGGATTTCAAGTCCCTTGATGGACACCGACAACTCAATGAATGGTCTGAAGAATTCCAAGAATCGACCGAAGATATTCGGGACCCTCAGGAACAGATTCATGAGCTCACACGATTTATTGCCTGCGAAAAGCAATTATGTGGCGATGCCGATACGTATTACTGCCCAGAGAATAGCTATCTAAATCGGGTCATTGAGCGAGGGAAAGGTATCCCGCTGTCTCTTTCACTCATTTATATTTTTATAGGACAACGCATCGGTTGGGAGGTTTCTGGGCTTAATATGCCCGGTCACTTTTTGGCTCGAATTAAGGATACTGCGTTCGATCCCTATCACGGCGGCAAGATCTTGGCCTGCTCGGACTTAGCAGAACGATACTATCTTCCTGAAGACGAATTTGAAGATTTGAACTTGTTTGCCGCGACTCCTAAAGAAATAGCTCAAAGAATTCTGGGAAATTTGTACAACAGCTATTCTCGGATAGAAGATTACCAGCGTTTGGAGCGTATTGGAAACTATCTGCAAGAACTCTCCGAATCCGATTGATCCCTCAGAAGCTCTTACCTAGCATCCCACGATGCGTATATCAGAACATTGGTCCGAATTGGACGAAGCCTTGCATCATGAAATTCTTGAGACCTCCTATCTCCATGATAAAGCGCTGTATCGTCGCCTAAACCAGGAAATGGCAAAAGGCTTGAGAAAGCGGCCCAAACAGTTATTGGAGCTTCCCCGGAAGGAACGGCATCAAGGATATCAGCCGCTATTAGCCATGCCTATCTACGCGATCTTAACCCAAAATCTTTGTATCAATTGGTTGGGTAAAAATCGGACCTCGCTTCTAGTCGACTTTTTGGATGCCTTAGGAATCTCTCACGACGGTAATGGATGTGCCGAGCAGTTTCCAGGTGAAGTTAAAGATAGCGCATTGAAGAAAGCGATGACCTCGGTTGTGAAAAAACACGGTGAGAATGCTGCAATCTTTTATCTTCGAATCTTTCCCGATATCTCGGGAATCGATTGGGATTCGTATGACAAGGTTCTCGAAGAGGTTACATCTCACGCTTGATAAATCCCCTTGGATCAAGCTAGGCTTTCTATTTAAATGGCACGTAAAGCATTAGGTCGCGGACTAGGTGCGATAATCGGTGGCGATGAGCCGAGTCGTCCATCAGCTCCAGCAGCTCCATCGGGTGAAGCGGTTCAGCAGGTGACACTGGATCAGGTGATTCCTAGTTCATTACAACCGCGAAAAACGTTTTCTGAGCAACAACTTGAAGAATTGACCCAGTCGATTCGAGAGCGGGGGATTATTCAGCCCCTAATTGTTCGAAAGAATGGAAATAAATTTGAGCTGATCGCAGGGGAGCGACGTTGGCGGGCTTCACAGGCTGCGGGTCTGCAACAGGTTCCTGTTATCGTTCGGAAAGCTACCGATATTGAAGTGTTGGAGATGGCTCTGGTTGAGAACTTGCAGCGTGCAGATCTCAACCCGATCGAAGAAGCCGAAGGGTATGCGCAACTCGCGGAGCAGTTCGGGCTCACTCAGGAGCAGATTGCCAAGCAAGTTGGCAAGAGCCGGGCGGCTGTTGCAAACGCCTTGAGATTGAGATCGCTGAGTTCAGATGTGCGCTCCTTGGTTCGGCAGAATCGACTGAGTGTGGGGCACGCTAAAGTGATCTTAGGATTGGATGCAGATTCCAAGCAGGAAGCTGTTGCCCGAGAAGTTCTCAAAAAAGATCTATCAGTTCGTCAAACCGAACAATTGGTCAAATCCCATCTAGCTGATAACAAAGGTGCCAAAAAAGGAACGCGTAAATCTGCCGAGGCGGATTGGAGAGATTTGGAGCAGCAGTTACAACGTGCGGTAGGAACCAAGGTTCGTCTGGTTGGCACGGCGGAGAAGGGCAAAGTCGAAATCGACTACTATAACAGTTCTGATCTTGAACGAGTTCTTGCTGCCCTTGGGGTACAGCTGGATTAAACGGCCTTCGGAACGACCTTCTTGCTCGCGATTCAAAGAGATCTCGCGTTAACTTAAAGCGTCGATGACATCTTCTAAAATCCAGAAGTTAGATACAACCGTTGCCAACCGTATTGCAGCGGGTGAGGTCGTGGAGCGCCCGGCTTCTGTGGTTAAAGAGTTGGTCGAGAACGCTCTGGATGCGGGAAGCCGGAAAATTTCTATTGATATCGAAAAGGGGGGGAAGCGGTTGATTCGAGTGACTGATGATGGCAGCGGAATGAATCGTGACGATGCTATGATGTCTTTAGAACGCCATGCGACGAGTAAGCTGAAACAAGCGGAGGATCTCGAAAAATTAGCAACCTTGGGATTTCGGGGGGAAGCGCTTCCCAGTATTGCCTCCGTTTCTTTATTCCGGATGCAGACGCGTGAACACAAGGCAAACGAGGGGACACAGATATCGATTGAAGGAGGGGAAGTTAAGGAAGTGCGGGCTGCAGGTGGTCCGGCGGGAACTGAGATCGAGATTCGAACACTGTTTTCTCATGTGCCAGCTCGTCGTAAGTTTCTAAAAGCAGATGGGACTGAATGGGGGCATATCGAGTCCTATCTTATACGCGCCGCACTTTGTCATCCTTCGGTTCAATGGCAATGGCGTCACAACGGAGGGCGTTGGCAACGCTATCCAGTAGTCGAGACATTGGATGAGCGGATTCGGCAGATTCTTGGAAAGCCTTGGGTGGAAGACACCCTTGCCGTTAACCCTGTAGATAGCTCAGAGGTATGGAACTTGAGAGGTCGAGTTTCCAAGCCAGGCCGTTTTCGAAACAACCGGCAGGAACAGTTTTGGTTTATCAATGGTCGTCCAGTGGTTCACAGCGGCCTTCAATATGCCCTTCAGGAGGGGTATGGACAGTATTTGCCCAAGGGAAGTTACCCAATAGCCGTTCTTTTTATAGAGCTGCCTCCCGAAGGGGTGGATATCAATGTTCATCCAGCAAAGCGCGAAGTACGACTGCGCAACGAAACAGCAGTTCGACGGTTTGTCTCGGAAAGCATTGATGAAACATTAAGACAGAGAAGTGCTCCTCTTGTAGATTCAAAATCCATTGTTTCGGACTCAATCCGCACAATTGCAAATCCTCCCGAGCCTCGAGTGTCGGCCTCGGCTTCACTCCGCATAAGTTTGGAACCTGAGCAGAAGGAATGGGGGCATGATTTAGGATTAAGTCCTACGGAAGAACCCGGTATTCAGCCCGTTTCGGAACAAGAACGTGAACGTATTGAGCAGATTCCACTGACGATGTTGGGTGCATTGCATCGAGACGTTCTACTTGCAGAAAACGAAGAAGGTTTAGTGGCTATTTTGATCCAAGCCGCCTACGAGCGCATTTATTATGAAGAGATTTTAGCCCGCTTTGAAAAAGAGTCTGGAGAATCACAGCGCCTTTTGGTTCCAATTACTTTGGAATTTTCTGCCGAAATTCGCGCGTTCGTCGAGCAAGCAGAGTCTTATTTTGTTCAAGCAGGCATCTCGATTTCTTCGTTAGGAGGCGGTGCTTTTATGGTAGATGCGCTACCTCCGGCGGCTGCGGCTCAGGATCCTGAACGATTTGTTCGAGAGGTTGTTGATCACCTAATGAATGCGAGCAACAAAGGTTCAACGGCGCGGCGCTTGCAAAATGAACCGATTGCTGAGGCAATTGCACGGCAGATGAGTCGAGGAAAGTATGCGGAGAGCGAAGCTGAGGTTCATTGGTTGATTCGCAGGCTTCACGCATGTGATTTGCCTTACACAAGACCCGATGGCCGACCTTCCATGATTTTGCTAAGCCGGAACGAGTTGAATCGGCGGTTTCAGATCGATTAGACTATCGAGGTAGATTTGCTCCCTTTCGCCTTTTTACTTTTGCCTTTAGCGTGCTGCTTATCTAGCCTCAGCAACTCATGTCAGAAGAAGAGACAAATGATTTGTTTGCAGTCAGGCAGGCGAAGGTGGGTCAGTTGCGAGAATTGGGAGTTAATCCGTTTGGAGCCCGATTCGACGGCAGCCAAACCTCGGCGCAGATTTTAGAGGCCTTTGAGGAAGGAAAAGTGGTGCGATTTGCAGGCCGTGTGTTGGCGCATCGCAAAATGGGTAAGAGTCAATTTCTCCATCTCGGAGACGAAGATGGGCGCCTACAGATTTATCTGCGCAAAGATGAGATAGGCGAGGAGTCCCTTGGGGCGTTTAAGCGTGTGGATCTTGGCGATTTTATTGGGGTAGAAGGAAAACTGTTTCTTACCAAGACCGAGGAAAGAACGATTCATGTGGAGACGTTTACTTTTCTGTCGAAAGCGCTTCGGCCACTTCCTGCGAAATGGCATGGTCTTAGTGATGTAGAACAGCGTTACCGACAAAGGTATCTCGATCTGGTCAGCAACGAGGACGTCATGAAGACATTGACGGTCCGTTGCAAGATAGTCGCGGAGATCCGGCGGTACTTGCAGGACCTTGGGTTTTTAGAGGTGGAGACTCCGATGATGCAAGCGATTCCGGGAGGCGCGGCTGCAACTCCGTTTGTAACCCATCACAAAGCTCTGGATATCGACCTTTATCTTCGGATTGCCCCTGAGTTATATCTCAAGCGACTGCTTGTGGGTGGCTATGGGAAGGTATTTGAACTGAATCGAAATTTTCGAAACGAAGGCCTTTCACGTAAGCATAATCCCGAGTTTACGATGCTAGAACTTTACCAGGCGTATTCGGATTACGAAGGGATGGCGGATTTGGTGGAAGGGCTGATTGTTCACTTGGCCGAGACGTTTTGTGGTGGAACCCGTATTGCCCATGCGAGTGAAGATGGGGAGAAAGTTATTAATTTAGAGCGCCCTTGGAAGCGCCGTAGCTATCAAGATTGCATTACAGATGTTGCTGGCGAGGACTGGTTTGAATTAACTCCAGAACAGCGTCGAGACAAGGCAGAGAAAGAATTTAGGTTGGAAATTATTCCTCAGTTAGAAGACTTCGAAGTAACGAACCAAGTATTCGAAAAATTGGTCGAAGCCAAAACAGTAGATCCTTTATTTGTTACCCATCTCCCTAAGGAATTAGTTCCTCTTGCTAAACAGAATGAAGAGAATCCTGAAGTGGTCGATGTCTATGAGTTGATCATTAATGGTCAGGAGATTTCTCCGGGATATAGTGAATTGAATGATCCCGAAGTTCAGCGAGCACGACTTGAAGCTCAAGCGGGTGAGGAGATTCAGAAGATCGATGAAGATTTTCTTACGGCTCTCGAACATGGGATGCCTCCCGCTGGAGGAATGGGAATGGGGATCGACCGGCTGGTGATGATGCTGACAGGAGCTGAATCGATTCGCGATGTCATTTTCTTTCCGTTAATGCGCCCCAAGTCGTAAGTGGGCTAAGCTAAGGGTTTCGGGCATTGAAATTCAGGAAAAAACTTCAGCTGTTTTTCCGAAAAAAAATTATGCCTTGGTTGGGGCCGGTTTTGGCTTCATGGATCATTCGCGCATTTGCGGCGACGATGACTTTCAAAATGCATGATGAGACAGGATTACTTGAAGATGACTCCAGGAATCCCTTTCTTTTTGCCTTTTGGCACAATCGGATTCTGATGATGCCCTATTTGTATGAGCGCTATTTTTCGAAACGGCCACTTGTGGTCATGATTAGTGAGAGTCGAGATGGTGAGATGATCGCGAATACGGCGTCTCGTTTTGGAATTGAGGCGGCACGTGGGTCTTCTTCAGGGCGCGGCGTAAAGGCATTGATACAACTGACTCGAGACTTGATCAAAGCCGGTAAAGACGCAGGCGTCACTCCGGATGGTCCGCGGGGTCCTGTTTATTCCGTCCAGGAAGGCATTGTCCATTTAGCAAAAAGTTCGGGGCTACCGGTGATTCCAATCACGTATCATCTCAGATCTAAGTGGGAGATGAAAAGTTGGGATCGCTTTCAGATTCCAAAGCCATTTACCCACTGTGATGTTTACATTAAAGCAGGTATTCCGGCGGATCACCCGGATATAAGAGAGGAAATTAAGAAAAGTTTGGGAACCTAGGTTCTTAAAGTTCACCTACCATTTAATAATTTGTAGACTCCCCTGGGTTATAGCTTCCGCTTCTTCAACAGTCATCCACCGTTCCTCGAATTCAGGTCCCCATGAATCGGAGGTTGCGATTTCTCCCGTTTCTTCGTTGTATCCGATAATCATGCAAACGTGGGGTCCTTGTCGGAGGCCTTTCATGGTTTCAACGGCATCACGCTGCTTGTCTAAGTAAGACTTCCATTTGTCCCAATCTTCGACTTGGGTCCTTTGGTAGGAGCGCTCATTGATCGTATTCTTGTAGAGAAGGCTATCTGCGTAAACAGCCCACATCAGCGGTAATCCCTTATCGATATAGTCCGCTAAATCGTCGGCATCAAGAGAATGCTTAACCCCATCGAGTTTTCGATTATAGCTGCGGGCAATATCTTCA
>JBCCKK010000109.1:0-10165 GCA_039027395.1 Verrucomicrobiota bacterium
ACCAATTCTCTGATATCCATAAGACTGCAGTTTTTCAAAGCATTGGGTAACCCCTCCAAAATGCCGTGGGGCTACCAAATGAAACTTGGGCTTCACCGTCGTGTAGCCCAAAGAAACCACAGAAAACTGATTCCAATCCAACTGCAACTCCGACTGATTCGCTGGACTTGGATTGATAATTAGCCCTTGGATGTTTCGGGAGTACAAAATCGAGCTGGCCCGCTTAGAACTCAAATCGGGATCTGCCAGCCAGAAGGGTTCCAACTTATATCCCAGTTTCTCAGCCTGCTGGCTGGCTCCTCTAAAATAGGCAGGGTACAAATCACCCTCATTCCAGCCTTGAGGATCATCGTGGTTCGTGACCCAGGCCAGTGTTCCTTGAAATTGATGTTCTTGGTTTTGAATTCGATACGCGGTCAATGATTGCAGCATAGGATCAGGTCGGTATCCCATGTCTTCCACGATTTTTAGAATTCGCTCTTTGGTCGCCTGAGGTAAAGATGGATCATTGCGCAAAGCGAGAGAAACAGAAACTTGAGACACCCCCGCCTTTCTGGCGATATCTTTTTGGGTTACTTTTCTGAATGCTCTAGCCACTTTCTTAAACGAGTCTTAATCTATAGCCATTCCCCTGTCCGTCAGCAATTCATCGGTTTATACGTATAAGTCAAAAAGCCATTGATCGCAAATGCACTGAAATTATACTGAATTGGATGATTAAAGCCGCAAAAACCACTCGCCCTCATGGATTTACACTCACCGAGTTGCTGGTTGTCATCGTAGTTCTTGGCGTTCTTATCGCCCTGGGTGTTCCCATTGTTTTCTCCGCTATCGAAAAAACCAACATTTCTAAGAGTTTAGCAAATTTAAGACAGCTCGGAGCCGCCATGAATCTTTATGCCGACGAGAATAACGAACGTTATCCTTACACGCAGAGTTCATCAGGAGAGTTTTGGTCGGATGTGATAGACGAATACCTCGGTTATTCGAATACCGCAGAAATGAGAGACCTTCTCGTCTGTCCGATTGCCGATAAAAACAGAACGGTTGCAGGTTCTGCAACCTATAGTCCAACGACCTATACAGCACCAAGTGAGCTTTTGGGAAATGTGAATAACGGAACCGGAATTGTTAGAACCCGGGTCAGACGCCCTAGTAAAATGATCTTGTTAGCAACCGGCCCTCAAGTTCTCGCAAATGGAGGAACAACAGCCACGTTCTGGTGGCCATGGCAAGGGTTTCAGCGGCAAGACATGGATGGCCTTGCTCCGATCAACGAACGGTTTGGAGGCTTGGATTACCGCCTCAATGACAGCCTGGGAGCCGTTATGGTGGATGGACATGCTGAATTGATTAAACGAGGCTCACTCACTTGGGCCAATGTTCTACCAACCGCACTCGACCGATAGGTCACACTCAATCTGCAGAGCCACGGACTTATACGTATAAGCTCCCTGAAACTTTTTAAGGGAATCTCAAATTCTAGACTATTAATATGACCGAATCTACCCTCGAGCCAACTCAGCACCATATTACAGCCACACATCTCGATCAGGCGTCCCTCTTTCGGACTAGCAAAAACTCGGAAGAGCGTTTGAAACCTCTAGGCTCCCCAGAGGCTTGGCTTGAGTACGACAAAAAACGCCCTCTGATTTTGGTCGATCCCAAAAAGCAATTTCAAGAAATCGTAGGATTTGGAGGAGCTTTCACAGAAGCCGCTTCTACTAACTTCTACAAGTTGAGCCCAGAAAACCGGGAAAAAATTCTAACGGCCTATTTCGATCCAAACGAGGGATATGGCTATACGATCGGTTGCACTCATATCAATAGCTGCGATTTTTCTTTGAGAAACTTTGCCTATGTTGAAACGCCTGGGGATTTCGACCTTAAAACCTTTTCCATTTCTAGGGATTTGGAAACCCGTATTCCCTTTATCAAGGAGTCGCTCAAAAAGAGAGGGGCTCCTATCCGGCTGCTGGCTTCTCCATGGAGTCCTCCCGCCTGGATGAAAACCACCGGGAAGATGAACCAAGGGGGTAAATTGAAACCCGAATGTCGTCAAGCATGGGCCAACTACTATTGCCGTTTTATCCAAGAATACGAAAAACAAGATATCTCGATCTGGGGCGTAACCGTTCAGAACGAAGCAGGTGCAGTTACTCCATGGGACTCATGTGTCTACACAGGTGAAGAGGAACGTGATTTTGTCCGCGATTTCCTTGGGTCAGCCATGGAGGCTCACGGCCTGTCTCACGTAAAAATCCTCGTCTGGGATCACAATCGAGATCGGCTTCCCATGCAAGTGCATCCGATCTATAGCGATCCCGAATGTTCTAAATACGTATGGGGAGCCGCCTATCACTGGTATGTTCAGGACAAATACGAAAACCTTCAACTCATCTACGATGCTTTCCCCGACAAGCACTTTCTCTTTTCTGAAGGATGCCAAGAAGTCGCGGGCAGTAACTTCTGGGCCGCTCAAAATTCGGTCGACTTCGATGCCGGTGAAGAACTTCTAAACCCGCTCGAAAGCCCTTGGGAATACGGAGAAAAATACGGGAAATCGATGATCCGTGATTTCAATCGCTGGAACACGGGGTTTATTGATTGGAATCTAGTTCTCGATGAAACCGGAGGCCCTAACCATGTTGGATTCAAATGCTGTGCCGCCATCATGGCAGACACCGAAAATGACACGCTTCATTTTCAATCCATCTACTACTACCTCGGACACTTCGCTCGTTTTGTTAAACCGGGTGCTCATAGAATCCTCTGCACAACAACCCGAGACGACATGGAAGCCACCGCCTTCATCAATCCGGACCAAAGCATCGTGCTCGTCGTCATGAATGAAACCGATTCAGCCAAAACCGCAGCCGTAAAAATCAATGAGACCCAACCCCTTCTAGAACTCCCTCCACATTCGATCACGACTCTGGTTTTGAAGCTGAGCTAACTTAGCTGAAAGTACTTAAGAATTATCTTGAGACCGGCGTTCATCAATCAATCTTCGCACATCTTCTAAATTGGCTTTGGTGTTTTCAATATAATACTCTGCCCTAGCCGTCTCAAACAGCTTCAACGCCCCTAGATACATTTTTTCCGCTTGTTCCAACCGCTCCGTCCCGCTTTCTCGTTCTCCAAGCCTCCGCAACGCACTGCCCAGGTTGTTCTGCGTCATTGCCCAACTCAGCGGAACCTTTTCTTGGGTACGCTCCTTCAGCGCTGCTTCGTAGGCGTTCACTGCAGATTCCAGCCGCTCCGTCCCGCTTTCTCGTTCTCCAAGCCTCACTAACGCAATGCCCAGGTTGTACTGCGTCGCTGCCCATGCCAGCGGAACCTTTTCTTGCGTGCGCTCCTTCAGGGCTGCTTCATAAGCCTTCACTGCAGCTTCTAACCGCTCCGTCCCGCTTTCTCGTTCTCCAAGACTTCGCAGCGCATTACCCAGGTTGTTCTGCGTCGTTGCCCAATCCAGCGGAACTTTTTCTTGCGTGCGTTCCTCCAGCGCTGCTTCGTAAGCCTTCACAGCATCTTTTAGCCGCTCCGTCCCGCTTTCTCGTTCTCCAAGACTTCGCAGCGCAGTGCCCAGGTTGTTCTGCGTCGTCGCCCAATCCAGCGGAACCTTCTCTCGTGTCCATTCGTTTAAAACCTCTCGATAAAGGTCAATGGCTTCGGTTAGCGGTTGGCTTTCTCCACTTTGCTGACCCAGCGTTAATAGCGCGTCCGCCAACGCGAACTGAGATCTCACTTTTCCTTCTGTATTCCAAGTGCTTGACTGGGAATTTGAATCCGAATGCGGACCTAAAAGCCTTCTTACCTTAGCAATAAAATCGGGAAGAAGGTCGGCAACATATTGTCCCTGCTTCGCACTAAATTCTGCAGACCGAGTTAGCACAAGCAGAGTCAAAACATTCAAAAGATCGTTCCAAACATCTTTATGGAGCAGCATCAACTCTCCCGAAAGTGGCGGATAATCTCGAGATTGATTGTGCTCGGGATGAGCCGTTGTGAGATACAGCGAGAACACATACCGCTTTTCAATCTTATCAATGCTTCCCCAGATGACGATCGAGCCTCCGGCTTCTTGCAAATAACCCCTCATTTTATCATGCCCTTGAGCCTCAGACGCTTCCAAATTTCCGACCTCCAGAGTAAATGAGCGGTCCAAAGAGCGCACCTCAAACCCTTTAAATTTTCTTAGATTCTTAAGAATTCTTCGTTTGTATTCCCCCTGTGCATCATGATCCAAATTGGCTACAAAAACAGAGTACTTTTCCGAACCTGCCTTAGGTATCGATTTCTGGTTCAAACGACTTACAAGCAAGCGGACTCGAGGCAAGTCTTGAATTGCCTTCCAGAATGTGAAGGCACCTCCTATTAGAGCTACGATAATGGAACCAAAAAACCATGGAACCTGGCCAACGTAATCCTGCAAAATCTGTTTCAAGTGCTCCATTGAATCTCTCCAAGCCCATATCTAGAGAAATA
Source organism: Verrucomicrobiota bacterium (assembly GCA_039027395.1). Lineage (GTDB taxonomy): Bacteria > Verrucomicrobiota > Verrucomicrobiia > Methylacidiphilales > JBCBYL01 > JBCCKK01. Next base: position 4,489 of record JBCCKK010000109.1, read on the forward strand.
CCCCAACAAAACAATATTTTCAGCAAGCCCTTGATAGACCTCTCTCCCATCTGACTAATCCCATCGCTACTCTTGAGGTAAAGCCGTGCTAGCCCTCTTCCATTCATCCTCAACGACCTGCCTCTGGTCCTCATTTAAGCACCAAATTAGGCTGGCCAGGACTAATCTCGTCGCTTTAATGGGAGATTCTAGCTATTAAAGATCTTCTTTATGCGACGTCATTTACAGTTCTGGGCTCTCTATGTAGCAACACTCATTATTGCAACCCAGTCATATGGGCAGATCCCAAAGCCAGGGCACGTCTTTCACTTTGACGAGCCGAACATGGAAGATTCGATTCCCCAGTGGCTCGCCGAACCCATTTGGGAACCCGGCGCTACAACCAGTCGAATTCGAATTCCGGTTAAGGCGGAGGATCCCGAGCAAAACTTGCTGATTTCGTTTGTCTTCCTCGATCAATCAACGGGTTTCTGTCGAGTGCTTTGGCAGGGAGATACGGGCGTTTCCATCTCTCTCTGCACAAATCTCTACGAGGGAATTGCCTTGTTAAACCAACGCTCCTTGGTCGTCAGTGCCTCGGATCTCAACGGTGATGGTGATCTGATTATCGAATTTGATGAAGAAGGCATCCCCATCCAAAAACTGAAGCTCGCATGGTTAGATCCGGTTACCGTATTTACGGACGATGCTAAAAACGCTCCCGTTGCATTTCCAAGTGACGGGCCCATTGTTGAATTTGATGAAGCCATGGGACTCGCAGCTCGCGAGCCTGAAGACACCTGGACCAAGGACATTCTTGCGGCAACGCTGACACCTGCTGCGACCGATATCAAAGACGGTGTAGCTTTCGCTTTCACGCTCGATCGAACCCCAGGCCTTTCGATCTTATCAGGGGAGATCAATGGCTTACCTCTCAATAGCTTCTTACACGTTTGGATTAATGAAGCCTATGCAGGAGTTGCTTCCGTAGGCGTTCCCGATCTCCATGACTTCGGTTACAGCGCACATAGCGAATTTCGTTGGCATTACGCCGGATGGCGAACCTTTAGCCTCTGGGTCGATACCACACTTCTCGAATTGGGAGAAAACACCATACAACTCGACCCCGTCTCGGTCACTCCCGAGGAAACCGAAGACCCTTTTTCATTATCAGAAGATGCGATCGCCGTTCGCAAGCTTGTCTTACAATTGAAAAAACCAGCTTCTCCAGAACCTATGCAGGAGATGGATCCACTGCTAACCTCAGAACCTGTTGAATCGGAATAAAATCATGAAATTGAAATCAAAGAGAAATCGAGGGTTTACCTTGATTGAAATCATGTTGGTAATCGGAATCGTTGTTGTTCTCATGGGATCTGCCATTTTTATGATGGGAGGAACCACGGAATTTGCTAAAGAGCATCGAGTCCGCTCAGACCTCCAACAAATCGCGACCCAACTTAAGCTATACGAAATCCAGAACTACTCTCCACCAAGCACGGAACAGGGTGTTTCTGCACTTGTTACCAAACCTCGGACCGAACCGGTCCCTCGTCGCTGGTCAAAGCTTATGGACGACGTGCCCCTCGACCCTTGGGGAAACGTCTACCAGTATCGCTATCCAGGCAAACACAATACCGATTCGTTTGATCTCTACTCGCTTGGTAAAGACCGAGTTGAAAGTGAAGACGATATCGGTAACTGGGACGGATAATTCACAAACGGCTCGTTTTTGAGCAAGCCAAGAACAGAAAGCACCTGAAACCGGCTTTCTGTTCTTTTTGTATCCATGTTAAACCTTCGCCACCGTGGTATTCCTAAAATCCCTGCAAAGGGATTCACGCTCATCGAAATTATGCTGGCGATGTTTATCGTCATTGTTCTTTTTGGAGCGATCGCACTCGTCGGTTGGAACATTACTCAAACCCACCCGCTTAAAGAATTCTCCCAAAGCTTGGAAACGTTTATTCGCGATACCCGCCGTGAATCAGTCGAACGAAATGAACCGCTTTCCATTTTTATTTCTGAGAAAGGATTCTCTCGCAAACTGTTGGAAAGTGCTCGCGATTCTCCCGACCTTAGACTCCCTCAAGGCGTCTCTTTCGAAATTCTACTTTGGCCCAATGAGCGCTGGCAAAAGCCATCGGATCAACAATGGGTCTTTCAACCGAATGGATTGTCACTCCCGGTTTCCATCAAGCTTTACTATGAGAGCTCATGGCTTTCCGCCCAATTCGATCCGATGACGGGTTCAATCCAAGACGAGACCTATGCCTTCGAAGATTAACAGGCGATACAAAGTCCATCCTCGAAAAAAGGGGTATCTACTTCTCGAGGTCATTCTTGCTCTCGGAGTGTTCGCCGTTGCTTTTGCCGGTATCGCCAAGGGATTGAATGGAATGATTGATGTCCTCGTCGAAGTCCGCAAAGAAAGCGCAGCTCGAACGGTTTTGCAGAACCATATCGCGAAGGTGCGTGCAGATCCTATCGAACCCAAAGAAACCACTGAGAAAGAAGAAGGGTTTGTCATTCGAACACGCATCGAGCCAATGGATTTGCGCAATGAGGATGATGAACCTTTACAAAATTTGTTTAAAGTAATCATCGAAGTCTCTCCCGATCGCCAAGGGGCTCCCATAAGTCAAAGCACGGAACTCGTCTTATATCGCTCCACACAATGACCTCAAAACGCCAAACTCGCTCTGGATTTACTCTGCTCGAAGTGATGCTCGCCACAGGAATGACCGTGCTCTTGGTCGGAGCTATGTTTGGCTTGCTGCAAGCTATGTTGAGCGCTTCAACTGTCGTTGCCGATTGGCAACGGAATGCTGACCGCATTCAAGCATGGGACAACCTCTTTCGACATACGCTTCAAGGCCTCGAATCGAGAGCTCGACTCGTGATTACTCGCCCGGGAGCAACGTCTTCATCACAACTCATCTACCGAATCGAAATCTATAACTCTCCGCAGTCATTCGCTCTCCAACCTAAATTCTCAACCGATGTTCGTGTCATGCTCGAATGCCGAACCCGCGACGATGGAAACGGAGTTTTGCTACAACTAGATTACAATGAGGAAACGGAAACCGCTGCCACCCAAGAAGAGCTTCCAGTTGTTGTGCTATTTGATCAATTAAAGTCATTTGAACTTCGCTTCTATGACTCCCGCACCCAACAATGGGAGGAAGAATGGAATAGCCCATCTCGTCGCCCGAACCTCATTGAGATGACGATGGAAGACGCCAAAGGAGAAATCCTGAAAAGTGTCTACTGGATTCCTCCGGGGGAGACGACGTCGTGATGGTGCAATACGTTCGTCAACGCGGAAGTGCACTTGTCTTAGTGCTTATTTCACTCGCACTGATTACATCGAGTCTGATCGGACTCTTTGCCATGATGGACTATCAGATCGACAAAGAAGTTGAAGAAAGCCACCGCTTCCGCGCTTATCAACTCGCATTAACCGGAATCTCGTATGGCAGTCACCCCGACATCGAACCTGACTCTCCCCTGCTAACGCAGACCTTTGGTCCTGGTGAAACCCTCAAAGTAGAAAAAAAATCTGAGAACACGCGAATTCCGATTAATACGTTTTTGGTTGGTGGTAAAAAAGAAACGTTCACTCGGCTCTTTGAGCTGTGGGGATTGGACATTCAGGATGCCGTTACCCTTGTTGAACGATTGAGTGATTGGGTAGATATCGACGATTTGAAACAACTCAATGGCGCTGAGCGAATCGATTATGTTCGTATTGGCCGAAGCGGACAACCTCGCAACGGAGCATTCACCTCTCTTAATGAAATCCGCTACGTGCTCGGAATGGAAACGCTCGATGAACTCAAAGAAGGCTGGTTAGATTCCTTTACCTTATGGAGCGACGGAACCCTGGATTTAAGCCAGTCCGATGCAGAACCTATTTCAGCGGTTTTAGATGTTCCTTTATCGACAGCAGAAGCTTTCATTCAATACCGCGATGGTCGAGACGGCATCAATAACACGGATGACGACGTCGTATTCCAGTCAGCTCTGCAAGCCCTCTCAAACCTCGGCCTCAATGGCCAAAAACAGAACGAAGCCCTTTCTTTGGTGAGTCTCGAAGCATCTCAGTTTCGAGTCACTAGCATTGCCACGGTGGGCAGCACAACCTATCGCATGGAAATAATTGTCAATGGCTCTGGTGAAAACACGGGATCTTCGTTAATATGGATAAAGCCATGAGTAAGCAAAGGAACGCTCCCACCCTGCTCTTTCCAGGAGAGTCGAGTTGGGTTGAGGCCACACAAGTTCGCGGTCAAGACTGGGAACCCCTCGTGAACACCTCTGCTCCTTCGGCCGATGAGGCATTGATCGATGGAGATCTCCCTCCCAATAAATCGGTGACTTATTGGGCACTCCCCGTGCGTCATTGTTTTCTTTCCCCCATTTGGATCCCCTCTCAAGAAGAGGCCGATGTCGACAAGCAACAATTACTGCAACTTCAGCTTGAAAAGAAGGGACTTGTTTCACCTGAAAATAATTCATCTGCTTTCGCTTGGCGCATGGTTAAAAAAGAAGCGCAACGTGAACTCAACAGCGTTGTCAGCTTACCGGCTCGTCGTGAACTGGGACGTTATCCTCTCCCTAATTCTGCCATTCCCCAAAATGTCATTCCCAGTCTCGAGCTTCTACCCTTCACTCCCAATCAGGTATTCTTTTGGAAGGAACTAAACCATTGGACCGTAGCAATCACAGCAGGCCTAGCCCCTCATAACGACAAAGGACCTGCTCCGGTCGTCTATGCGCAAGACCTTCAAGTGTCCGAACTCACTCCTCGAGTGCTCGCTGACCTAGAGGTTGTTTTACTTCTTTTAGAAAGTGAAAATGTTTGTAGCTGTGGCAAAGAGGCATGCTTGTGGAGTTTATCCTCCGAGGCGGACAAACTCGCACTACACAATTCCGGTTGGGTCATTTCGAGCAAACCCCTGAACAAACGGGAGCTTCACCCCAATCCCATCAAGTTAGACGTTCCAGAAATCGTCTCGCGCAAACGGGCAAAGAGTCGCAGTAAAAGTCAGCAGAAGTTGCTACTCGCCTTGATTGCCCTCGTCATTGTAGGACTCGCCGGCTGGCTCGGATATCTCGGATGGTTAGGATGGAAAACCAACGAAATCAGTACTCGACTCGCCAGTGTTGAACCCCAAGCCCGGGCCATTGAAGCAACCGCTCGCCAATGGCAGTCCTTAGAATATGCAGTAATCCCTTCTCTCTCTCCTCTCGAGAGCCTTCTGAGGTGCACCCAACTTCTTCAGGAAAAAGAGATCCGCTTAACGAAATTCGAACAGATGGAGAGTTCTATCTTGATTCAAGGTGAGACGGTTAATCCAACACGTGTTTACGGTTACGTTGAAGAACTCAAACAAAACCCACGACTAAAACACTGTCAGTGGAAAGACCCCGACACCAAGATTTTACCTCAAGGAAAATCCCGTTTTGTTTTAGAAGGAACTATTTCTCATGCTCCGACTGAATAAGCGCGAACGCCAATTGCTTTTTATTTTTGCTGGTCTCATCGGACTTGCCGGACTGGCCTTCGCCATCAACAGCTTGTGGCGTTGGCAAATTGCCGCAAAGTCTCAGCTGGCCCGAGAGTCTTCACGTCTTATTGAAGCAGAAGCTTGGCTCAATCAAGCTAGTTTCTGGAAAGAGCACCAAACCTGGT
>JBCCKK010000110.1:0-10154 GCA_039027395.1 Verrucomicrobiota bacterium
CATCACTTCCTGCCCCCATCTCTATTGATTGTTTTCTTGGACTGCGCTACTGTTTCGAATTATAAACAATTTAGTTTTCAACCCCCGATTTTAAGGTAACTCTTGAGCAGCGATGGACACCAGCAGATTCAAATCCGGTATCGATACATTCTCCGCGGCAGACTTCATAGCCCAATTCACCTACAAGACAAATAGTAGCATTTTGTTTGATCTTGGAAGTTATTCCAACTCACTCTATTTTGCCAAAGACGATATGACGATTAAGACCAATCGTCTGAATGTATTTAACATCGAAGGCTGGCTTGATGTACACCATCCCTGTCACGATAACATTAAGGCGAAGATACGGGTTGCCTTGCCTTCGAAATACCTTGAGAAGAAGATGAAGAATCGAATCATTAAGGATATTTTCAAGGCGCTTTCAATTCCATTCGACGAAACCTTCCAGGCCACGTTTATTAGTTCGGATATCCAGATGGACATGAGCCACACAACGCTCCTAGAGGAAGAAGAAGAATCTGAGGAAACTTACTAGCCCTCGTCTTCTCCGTAAACCCATCTCCTAGATGTCGAGATTCTCTCGATTCACCTCCAAAGAAACCGGTCATTTCGAGGATTTGCTGCGGATCTGAAGAAACCGTTAAATCTTGCACTATTTCAAATTTGCCCTAGCCCAGACGGTTTAAGATTTAACTGAAGACTTACAATCATAAGGAAAAACCACGATGAGTGACTTATCGAAATATAGAAATATCGGGATCTTTGCCCACGTTGACGCCGGAAAAACGACTACGACCGAGCGTATCCTCAAATTGACCGGGAAGATCCATAAAATTGGGGAAGTTCATGACGGGGCTGCCACCACGGACTTTATGGAACAAGAGCAAGAACGCGGAATCACGATTCAGTCCGCTGCTACGACCTGTTTCTGGAAAGACTACCGCTTCAATATTATCGATACTCCTGGACACGTTGACTTCACAATCGAGGTGTATCGCTCACTTAAAGTGCTCGATGGTGGAATTGGTGTTTTTTGCGGATCAGGTGGTGTCGAACCTCAATCGGAAACAAATTGGCGCTACGCAAACGATTCAGAAGTTTCTCGGATCATTTACGTTAACAAATTGGATCGCGTCGGTGCTGATTTTTATCGCGTTGTGGATCAAGTTAAAAACATTCTCGGAGCCAACCCACTCGTTATGGTTCTTCCTATCGGAACGGAGAGTGAATTCGTCGGAATCGTAGATCTTCTTACCCGTAAAGCTTTTGTATGGGATGATTCGGGAGATCCGATGAATTTCGAAGAAAAAGAGGTTCCTGAGGACATGAAAGATAAAGTCGAAGAGTACCGCACCCAGCTTATCGAAACAGCTGTTGAGCAGGACGATGACGCAATGGAAGCCTACCTCGAAGGCAACGAGCCTGATATTGATACTATTAAGAAATGCATTCGCAAAGGCACGATCAATCTCGACTTCTTCCCAACGTTTTGTGGTTCATCCTTTAAAAACAAAGGTGTTCAAAATGTTCTGGATGCGGTTGTTGATTTCTTACCTTCTCCGACAGAAGTCAAACCTCAGCCAGAAGTCGATCTCGAAGGAAATGAAACTGGCAACTTTGCCGAGGTTAAATCGGATGCTCCATTACGAGCGCTTGCTTTCAAGATCATGGATGACAAGTTCGGGGCTCTTACATTCACACGTCTTTATTCTGGAAAGATTAACAAGGGTGAAACCGTCCTCAATACGGCGACAGGTAAAACTGAGCGGATTGGTCGCTTAGTCGAAATGCATGCAGATGAGCGTAAGGAACTCGATTGCGCTCAGGCCGGTGACATCGTTGCTCTCGTCGGTTTGAAGAGTATTCAAACGGGACACACGCTTTGCGATCCTAAACAGCCTGCAACTCTCGAACCGATGGTTTTCCCTGATCCGGTTATTTCGATCGCCGTAGCTCCCAAGGATAAAGTAAACGCAGAACGCCTTGGAGAAGCGTTAGGAAAAATGGTTCAAGAAGATCCTTCGTTCCGCGTGGAAACCGACCAAGACAGTGGTGAAACCATTCTTATGGGAATGGGCGAGCTTCACCTCGACATTAAAGTGGATATCCTTAAGCGGACTCACAAAGTCGAAGTGGAAGTCGGTAAACCACAGGTTGCCTATCGCGAGAGTATCACTAAAGTGATTCAGGATACGTACCTACACAAGAAGCAGTCCGGTGGATCCGGTCAGTTTGCTAAGATCGATTATACGATCGAACCTGCAGAAACCGGTGAAGGCTACAGCTTCCAGAGTAAGGTTACCGGAGGTAATGTTCCCCGTGAATTTTGGCCTGCTGTTGATAAGGGCTTCAAGAATAGTTGTGATAAAGGTGTGTTGGCTGAATATCCATTGGTTGACCTTAAAGTTACCTTGCTCGACGGTGGCTATCACCCCGTTGACTCCTCTGCGGTAGCATTCGAGATTGCAGCTAAGTCGGCTTATCGGCAAACGCTGCCCAAGGCTGGCCCTCAAATCCTTGAGCCCATTATGAAGCTCGATGTGTTCTGTCCTGAAGATAATCTGGGAGATGTTATCGGTGACTTGAATCGCCGTCGTGGAATGATTCTCTCTCAGGAGCCAACTCCAACGGGTATCCGTATTAAAGCACAAGCACCTTTGAGTGACATGTTCGGATACATCGGTGACCTGCGTTCGATCACTTCAGGCCGCGGTCAGTTTTCGATGGAATTTGACCATTATGCAGCTTGTCCGAAGAATGTTGCGGAAGAAGTCATTGCGGAAGCTAAAGAACGCAATGCTAAGAAATAATTCATTTTAAAACCAAACCGAAGATCCCGGAGAACCTAACTCCGGGATTTTTTTTGCCTTCTTAACTCTCCAATTCTTAGTCGATTGTTTTGCAAATCTTACGTGTACTCTGTTTGATAACCACAGCGATGGTCAGCCCAACAAATGCAATTCCTGATGGAACATATGACATTGGTGTCAGACACGATTATGTTCACGATGCCAGCCGATCTTCGATAAAATCTCGACCAGGTCGCACGATACCTATCTCAATTTTTTATCCTGGGAGCAAAACGGCAAACGCGCAGCAGCTAAGATATCTTGACGTTTTTCATCCTGCCGAAGATGCCGTTCTCGAGCATTTACTTGATTCGTTGGACTATGATCCCTCCGTCAAGGAAGCCCTTCGTAATGAGGCTAGGAACAGAGTAACTCAATCGTTCGTAGATATCCCGATCGCAAACTCAAAATCTCCGTTTCCCATTCTCTTGTATTCTCCGGGTGGTGAACAGCATCGCTTCAGTAATATTCCTCTTTTTGAATCAATAGTAGCCAGAGGCTACATCATTGTGACCATGGACCATCCATTTGAAGGAGTTCCAACCGTCGACTCTGACGGAGTCTTGTGTAGCCAGATTGCCGACAATGATGACTTTATAGAATTCACAAATCAGAGAGTCAGCGATGCCCGAATCGTTCTCGATTATATCACTCAGCTTTTCAAGCAGCCTACCTATCGGGAACGAGTAAATCTTGAGGCATTGGGCATGTTTGGTCACTCCCGAGGTGGCTATGTTTCAACATTTACCCAAATTGAAGACTCACGTATCAAGGCGGTTGCCAATATCGATGGATTTCTCTATGCCTACTGGACCAACGACGGAACGACCGGAATCAACCGTTGGCCTGCTAAGACTCAAGAACAATTAAGAGCGAGCAGGGTTCCTTTTCTAAGAATTAAGGGCAGCATCGGAGATCTTGCAGTCGATGAAGTTTTTCGCAATGAAGCAAAAGACTTCTCTGGGGACTTTCATCTAGTGGTTTTAAAAGATTGGTCCCATAACCAGTTTTCAACATCATCGTGTTTTCTAAAGCTGTCTACGCAAGGTGAGGAAGCTTCATTTTTTCTCATTCAAAACCAGAAACGGGTCCGTGAACTGTCATCGCATCTTCTTACATTTTTTGATCGTTACTTGAGGAATGAACCAAGCCTTATCGAGAAGGAAAACCGTGGAACAGCGCATCAGCGCTTTAGATCCGCACTCCCTTAAAATACATTGCTTCTTTCTACGTCGTCTTTAGAAAGCTTCACTTATGGTTAATCTTTGCAAAACGATCGAGGCATCTCGTTGGTTTCATGCTTCGATCATCGCTATCATCATTCTTGCTGGGATCGTAATTGGGTTGGAGACCTATCCGGGCGTTGCAGCCAAATATGGAACGACACTTCATATTCTCGACCAAATCATCCTTTGGATATTCGTTGTCGAAATAGTTATCAAAATGGTTTCTCGGGCACCTCAACCCTGGACCTACTTCAAAGATGGATGGAACGTCTTTGATTTTACGATTGTCGCGATTTGTTTTCTTCCCATTAATGCTGAATACGTAGCCGTTTTGCGACTTGCCCGTATTCTCAGGGTATTGCGCTTAGTAACGGTTTTACCGCAGCTTCAACTGCTCGTCGGAGCTTTGATTCGAAGTATTCCTTCTATGGGCTATGTCAGTCTATTACTGGGCTTACTCTTTTACGTTTACGGGGTTACAGGAACCATTCTTTTTGGGCAAAACGATCCCATCCATTTTGGAAGCTTACAGACATCCATGCTCACCCTTTTCCAGCTTGTGACCCTCGAAGGTTGGGTGGAAATTATGAATACTCAGACTCTAGGTGCAGATAAATTTGGTTATGAAGGGCAAGAACATCTGATCAAGGAGGTTTCACGCTGGCCCGTAACTAGCCCCGTTTATTTCATCTCATTCATCCTTCTAGGCACCATGGTAATGCTCAATCTATTTATCGGGGTCATTATGAATGGAATGCAGGAGACCCAAATGGAACAACAAGAGCAACAACTTAGGCAGCTTCAGAATAGTGTATCTTCCGAGTCTCTCACCGAAGAACTGTCTGAACTAACGGACCAGATGGATCAACTTCGTCAACGATTAGAGGCTTTGAAGAAGCGGATTCAATCCGACTAGACTTTCTCAGGACATTGGAAAATGCGGTCGCAGTGTGATCCAGGTGTCGGTGTTTTAACCAAAATGACATAACAACTCACCTCTTGTCCTACGGTCGTTTCGTTATAATTTTCTAATTCCTCTTAACTTCTCCCTGGCCAGATCCGAATTTTGGAGCTAAGGCGTTTAGAGAAGGCTATGCTATTTTACATTACCAAAGTCGTTGTCAGTGCTTTCTTGGTGGTTCTCGTAACGGAACTCGTTAAGAGAACCCAATTTTGGGGTCCGCTGATTGCTTCGCTTCCGTTTCTTTCCATTCTGACAATCTTTTGGATCTATTGGGAAACTCAAGATGTCCCTAGGATTAAACAATTCTCTTACAGCGTCTTCTGGCTAGTTCTTCCGTCGCTGGTGTTCTTCATCGTTTTACCACTATGCCTTGAGAAACTGGGTTTTATCCTGAGTATGTTTTTCGCATGCGCCTCAGCCCTAGTTTCATTCGCGTTACTGCTTTGGGTGCTTTCTAAGTTTGGTATGCGGATTCTGTAGGCCATGTAATGTCGGTGCAAAATTGAGATTGATCGACTACAGAACCCTGTTAGAAAGATCACACATTTCGACGATGGACAAATCTCGGTAAGCAGCTAATTCGTTTGCGCATGCTCTATTGGACCAGGATTTTGGTCTGGGTTGGTCTTTGCTTATCCCCTCCGGTATGAGGAGCGGATGGATTGTTTCCCGTTTTGGTCCCCATGGAGCTTCCTGCCTTAGCCGAACGTCCAGCCTCTGAGCTTAGAGGGTCGGTTTTCCGAATCATTGAAGAACGTGCCGAGGTTGCGACCGCTGAACTCGATGATGATCGGCACTGGATCCCTCATCGCGAGCTCGAGTTTGATCAACAGGGACGAATCGTTTCATTGAGACAGTATAGCTTGGATGGGACCTGCATCCTTCAAACCTATCGCTACAACAATCATGGGTTATCCGAGATTGAAACCCGTTTCGAAGAAGGCGACCTGATTAAGACCGAGGCATGTATCTACGATGAATTCGGAAATCTGATCGGAGAGAAGCACATCAGTGGAACGGGTAGTCTCAATATGTCTGTCCAAATTACACTAGACGATCAGGATAGAATGATCGAGCGCCGCCATTTTAATCCAGATGGAAAGCTGGGAGTTCGATATGTATATAGCTACAACGAACAGGGCCGCTTGCACGAACTCGTTGGTTTCGAGCAGGATAGCATTATCGACCGAAAGAACTTTATGTATGATTCCGATGGTTTGGTCAAAGATGTTGAAATTGCTGAATTCTTTAGCTCAACAGTTTCCGTCTTCCAATACGACGTCCATCAAGCGGTCGCCCTTTGGTTAGATCCTGAAGCGGAAATTGACCACTGGAAGGGAAAACGGCAGGAGTTTCGTTATGATTCCCAGGGTAACTGGGTGACAATGCGCCGATACGACATCTTTGTGGAAGGTTCGAATATACGTGAATATCCACGCGAGGCCTATCGTCGTTCCATCATTTATTTTTAGCATGCTCCCTACGATGAAGGATCGCATCTAGAACCGTCTTTCCAAGAACCAGCAGAACCAGAAGAGGCATCGGAGATCCTAGCGCAACGATCGGGAGACTCCCTAGAATGATCACAATGTGCAGTAGCACGATGCGGCGGTAGGGCTGAACCATCAGCTGTCGAAGCTTGAGTGTTGCACGCTCATTTTTTATCCAGTAGTGGTTAATCCAAGAAACCCCGTGACTGATCACAAGAGCGATAATTCCTAAAAACGAGGCTCCGGGTAAGAATGGCACGATTTGAATCACTAATTGATAAATCAGCCCCAGAAAGACTAACGGCCCCCAGAGAACGGCCTGCCCCATCCGTTCTTCACTCAAAGAACTTTCTCCAGGAGTCGCCTGCAAGGCAAACTCAGAGAGAAATAGACCGTGGGCCGCACAGAATCCACTGTAGTGGATCAAGAAGAAGACAGTCATAAAGATTTTACGCTTCCGATCTCGACTAGTAGCACTCGGAAGAAAAAGCATCTTCAGAACATTGTAACCCCCGATGATTAGATTCTCGATCCAGAAATAGAGTACAATGAGCTTAGCATCCCAGTCCCAAAAGAAGCACCCAACCAATGGAATCGTATTCGCTAGAATGAGAGCCCAAAGAGAGACATGCTTCTTAAAATCCATAGCGCAGCTCTTTGCCGGAGATTCATTCGGTCTGTCACTTTTAAACGTCAGGAAACACCCACGTACGACAGGAATTGTAGGGTCTCTTGAATATGAGTCTCCCAGGTGCGTGTTACGGCCGTGTTGAATGCATTCTGTCCAATTTGTTCTCGATAAGAATTATCTCGTAACTGTTCAATAGCGGCTACCATTCCCGAAATATCAACAGCCGTGTCGACCAAAAATCCGTTCATACCATGTTCAATAAACTGGGCGGCCCCGTTTGTCCGCGTCGTGATGATGGGAAGCTTAGCTGCCATCGCCTCGAGCGTTACGTTTGCAAATGGATCATATAAGGTTGGCAGGATGAAGACATCTGCTCCCGCGTAAAGATCCGCCATCGAACAGGTAGGTTGACGATCCACAATGGCTAACTTTGCGGGGAAGCTTAGCTTAGAGATCACTTCTTGAGCCTGTTTGTAACCCTTTCGCTCAGCACCGACACCTACCAACACACAAACGAATTCGTCCGCCTTCCAACCCATGGCCCGGCGTCCCATTGTCCGATTACCTGACATAAACTCAACGGTGTTCACTCCATTTGTCACCACACCGATCCGATTTTCAGGATAGGTTGTATATTCGAGAATGTCCTGCCGAACGAGTTCGGAGTTTGCAATAACGCAGCGGCTGTATTCTGGTGAAAACGTCTGAGCCTCGAGCCCCAGCAGCGTCGAATGCTTCGGATTCAGCAAACGTTTCAGCAAAGACTTGTTTCGTCCAGTAATCGTTCTTCGTTTTAGCCAAGCACGATGAACGCCATCACCTGCCCGATAAACGTCCGCACGGATTCCTCGTTCCATCGAAAATACAATTCCGCTATCACCAACGAGATGCTCCAAACGTCGATTTGCTTCGGCGGCAAATCGCTTAGGCTGCGTGAAGCGAGGCCAGCTTTTACCAATAACCTCGACGGAAGTGAATGCACTCTGTGTTTTATCCCAGGATTCACATACAAGATGGCAGATCCATCCTAATTCAATCAAACGTCTTGAGAGATTAGATAGGTACCCCTCCGCTCCTCCGGTAGGAGTCCACTCTCTCCGAACAAAAAAGATGTTATTTCTCTCCGTCATTTTGCTAATTCTACGTTTTCCCAAGCCGACTCGATCGTACCCGTGCTTTGAGATGCGCAGAGTTTGGCATATAATCCGTTAAATTCCAGCAATTCATTATGGGTTCCTTGCTCAATAATCTCACCATCCTTGAGCACCAAAATCTTATCGGCTCGGGTTATTGTTGAGAGTCTGTGTGCGATTACGAATGAGGTCCGATTCTCTAACAAATAATCCAATGCTTCCTGTATTAGCTTTTCGGTCGCTGTATCAACACTCGCCGTTGCTTCGTCAAGAATGAGGATGGGGGGATTTTTTAGCAACGCTCGCGCGATGGAAACTCTTTGTTTTTCCCCAACACTCAGCTTAATGCCACGTTCACCCACTTCTGTATCGAGCTGTTTGGGCAATGCTTCAATAAACTCTCGAGCATTTGCCGCTTCCAAGACTCGCCAACAGTCTTCCTCCGTTGCGGAAGGGTTCCCGAACAGTAGATTGCGCCGTAGCGTATCGTTAAACAGAAAAGCTTCCTGGGATACAATTCCAATCTCAGACCGCAAAACCGATAAATCAATTTCACTATTTGGTGTTCCATCAATCTTTACTTCTCCTCGATACCCTTGATAAAAGCGCGGTATCAATCCCACCAGCGTCGACTTTCCAGCACCGGTGGGCCCCACAAGAGCGATTGTTTGGCCAGCTTCAGCCGTGATACAAATATCCTTGAGAACGGTCTGATCTGGCTCGTATTCAAAAGACACATTACAAAACTCCACTCGACGAGCACCTTCCGTCTCTGGTAAAGAATTTGGATTTTCCGGTTGAGTTTCAAGATTTGTGTCGAGAATACCAAATACACGCTCTGCAGCAGCCCTTCCGGACTGAAACAGCTGATTGAGTCCATGAAGTCGATTTACCGGTTCATAAAGAAACCCGACGGCGACAATAAATCCCACAAGCTCTGCTTTCGTTAGTTCACCGCTCCCTGACAGAACCTGACTTCCCCCAAAGTAGAGAACAATCACAGTTCCTAAAGACGCAAAGAATGCCATTGATGGACTGTAGAAAGCCCAGGCTCGCATAACCCTCAACGTTGCCGATCGAAGTTCTTCTGATGTTTGATTAAAATGATTCCATTCGTCTTTTTCACGAACAAACGACTTAATTTGACTGATCCCTTGAAGATTATCCATTAACAGCGCATTCATAGCAGATGTTGCCTTACGGATCAGGCGGTAGCGCTTGTGGGCTGTGGTCGTATACCAATAGGCACCAAGTAGCATCAAGGGAATCGGAATCAACGTAAGAAGCGTCAGGGAAACACTGAGATACATTAGATAGACCATGACCCCAAGGATTTGAAGCAGCGCAACACTACCTTGCTCGATTCCATCGATGAGCACTCGCTCCATATCCGTCACATCTTCACTGACTCGGGTCATTACGTCACCCGAGGCTTTATCATCGAACCAGGAAAGCGGAAGACACTGAATGTGATAATAGAGATCACTGCGGATGTCATAAATTACCCGCTGTTCAAAGAGATTATTAAAATAAATCCGAGCCGCATTCAGGATGTCTCGAAATAGAAATGCCCCTAGCGCTCCAGCAGCAAGAAAGGTTAGCTGAGAAGAAAGTGATCGGATTTCAAGGAGATGAAATCCGTCCGCAAGGAGTCCAGCAACCGATTCTTCTTCAATTAACTCAAAGATCTTTTGCGTCAGAAATGGGACGAACAGCAAAGCAAGTGTCGACAAGGTAGCGCAACCAAATGTCCCAAAAGCGTAACCTCGATAGCGAGCACAATAAGCAAATACACGTCCAAGCTCTTTCATGAAAACTCAGAACGATAGCTATTCACAACCAAATAGCAATTCGATCGAAC
>JBCCKK010000111.1:0-9917 GCA_039027395.1 Verrucomicrobiota bacterium
CGCACTTGGGGTCACCGTCTGCCTCATCTTTCTGGCCTTTGATGTCGATTCTTTCTTCTCGTGGCTGATTCCCACAGGAGCTACAGGATTAATTACTATCGGATTTGCTATCTGCAAATTAGTATCGGCGACTAAATCATCAAACACGAGTATCGACGTAACTCCGGAAAGCTGACGCTTTCCTCCGTATGTCATGCCCGACGTTAGCCAAATAGTGGATGCAAAATCTATCAGAGTCCGAGCGGCAGCGATTTTCGTAAATCGAAATCGGCTGTTGGTCCATGTTGTCGAAAACCAAGACGACGGAAAAATTTGGCACATACCCCCAGGTGGAGGCATCCAATATGGAGAATCCAGTG
The DNA here is from genome assembly GCA_039027395.1 of Verrucomicrobiota bacterium. GTDB lineage: Bacteria > Verrucomicrobiota > Verrucomicrobiia > Methylacidiphilales > JBCBYL01 > JBCCKK01. The sequence continues at coordinate 360 of JBCCKK010000111.1, forward strand.
TCGATGCGTTAAAGAAAGAAATAAAAGAAGAATTGGATTGGAGCATCTCAGGCGAACAGTTGATCGGTTCATTCGAAAGTTACCATTCGATCAATGGAATGAAGGAGCATGAAATTTCGTTCGTCTACTTGGCAAAGCTATTGAATAGCTCGGATCTATCTTACGCAAGCAGGGAAGTCATTGAAGACAACGGAAAGAAGAAAACCTTCCAATGGATGGATCTAGAAACTTTAAAGCATCCTCGATCACTACTTTACCCAGAGGGATTACTAGAAAAAATCGAGGCTAACCAATCGCTCCAGGCAACGAGGACAAGCCCCGCCGCCTGAGCTCGACGTTAGAAGATATGAATTTCCAGGTGAATAAAACTACAGCTTTTATCGCAGGCGCATCACTCGTTATCGCCTCTTTGTTTGATCCACCTTTGTATGTGATGGGCAGCTTATTTTTTGGTGGTGCCATTTTGGGGGTCGCTGGCGCACAGGTTCTTAAGGAAGTATTCGGCGGCCCACACTTGTTAGCAGATGTGAGTGTAGTCTTCCCCGAATGGGTAAGAATGATATTTTGGTTTCTAGGGGCAGTTACAACTGTTCTTTTATTTACTGGAATTACCCAAATTAAGAATATAATTTAATTTCTAACAAGACCGTTTACTTAACTTCGTGGGGCATACGCCCCACTCTGTATATGACGGTTAACGTTATGCAAATGACACTTCGAGAATTTGTAGACGAAAACAATATTTGGTTTCGAGGGCGCTATCCCGAAACCGATGCTTCACTAGATAGAGCTGAGGCCTCACTTGGCCTCAAGCTTCCATCAGAACTTAGGTGGATACTACGAGACTACGGATATTGGCATGCAACAGGTATAGAAAGCCTAGAGGTAAGCGTTCAAACCACGCTAGATGCGCGCAAAGCAGTAAACTTGCCTGACAATTTAGTTATTCTATACGATAGAGGTGATGCTGGAGTTAGCATCTTAGACACAACCCCTGACGAGAGCGGGAATTACAGAGTTTTTGATGTTCCATATGCTGCAATTCCAGACCAGATCGAAAGCAATATTGTTTACCCGACTTTATTGGATTACTTTCAAGCCACCATCGATACTGAGTCTGAAATTCTTGACCTTGAAGATATTCCTTTGAAAATATGACGCATAATAAACCCGTTCATCCAATTCATCGCTACGCTCCTCTTGGATGACGGAGCACGTTGATAGATTAATATTTATGGGTAGAGACGACTGGTTTAGAAGTTCTACATGGACGAAAGATGATGAGGAGCTTTTCTATAAGAAACTTTCACGCCAGAGATCATCATCTCAAAAGTCCCAGTCATTAAGGATCAAGGCGTATCATTTAATTGATACATATCCCGACGTTGCCGATCAGTTATTAGATACATTGATTAATGATTATCCTAGTGAGTTTGATATGGCCATGGCCTACGCTCTAAAAGCCAAACTCGCCACACTACGGGAGGATATAGAAAAAAGACGCTATTGGATTCAGAAGTGTGAAGACCACCAGAAAGAGTTTCCTAACGTCGTTGTTAACATTACGTTTTAAATTAACATCGAACAAACCCGTGGATATAACTACGGAAAACCTACGGCTTCTCTCCGTATTTCACGGTTAACGTTCTAGAAAAGAAATGGAACCAAGAATTAGCATAATCACACTTGGAGTGAAAGACATGACTAAAGCCATCCGCTTTTATCGAGATGGCTTGGGTTTTAAGACCGAAGCATTGGATGATGCGCAGATTGCTTTTTTCGAGACGGCTGGAACACGATTAGCAGTGTATCCGCTAGAAGAATTAAGGAAGGACATTTCAGGGGAGCTCTCTGTTTCTAAGTCTGGATTCAATGGTATCACACTTGCTCACAATGTCAGAAAGAAGAAAGAAGTAGCTGAGGTTTTGAAGTTTGCTGAACGTGCTGGAGGAAAAGTAATCAAAGAAGCTCAAGATGTATTCTGGGGTGGACACAGTGGCTATTTCTGCGACTTGGACGGATACTTCTGGGAGGTGGCTTGGAGTCCTAGAGGCGAATTTGATGAGAACGGATCAGTCGTCTTATGAAAAACGAAACCAGAACAAGGCATTGGTATCAACTCCGTTCCGCGTTCCGCGCTTCACTCCGTGATACACTTTGACATTCGAAGAAGAAAAACAAATGTGCAGAGCAGCTATCATAGGCAACGCAGCAGGAGGAAAATCCACGATCTGCAAAGCTATCGCAAAAGAACACAAGCTTCCGCTTCACCCAGTGGACAAAATTCAATGGAAGCCAGGTTGGGTCCCAGCACCAGAAAACGAAGTGGCCTCTGAAATTCGAAAGATCATGAAGCAAGATAAGTGGCTCCTGGACGGATGGGGCCCTTGGGAAACAATTGAAGAAAGGTTTGAGATGGCAGATACCATCATCTTTGTGGACCATAATGTTTGGATTCATCTCTACTGGGCATTAAAGAGACAATTTAAGGCTCTCATAATTCCGAATTCGGTGGATAAGCCAGAGGGATGTAATTTAGTCCCGATGACATGGAAGATGTTGAAAATGATATGGACGATTGATCGAGAGATTCATCCGAGGCTTCTAAAGTTGGTTGAGAGCTACAAAGGAAAAAAAGATGTTTTCCACATCCAGTCACCCAAACAACTAAAGCAATTTGCACTTCAGCACTGCTAAGCAAATGATTCGAACCAGTCGATTGTTTCAATTCTTTTCGCGCTCCGCGCTATCGTTTTGAGACATCTCATCGTTCGCTGAAAATGAAAAAAGTAATTATAGGAAATGCCGGATCAGGAAAGAGTTTTCTCGCACAACGCCTATCAAAGAAATTAAATATTCCGGTGATTCATTTGGATGCATTGTTTTGGAAGCCAGGAGGATTTAATGAAAAGCGTCCAAAGGATATTGTCTTTACCGAGATTGAAGAATTATCAAAAGGTAAGACTTGGATTGTGGAAGGAATTTTTGGTGAGCTTGCGTCCCGATTCATGCCAAATGCAGATGAGTTGATATGGCTAGATTTAAATTGGTCTGCATGTGAAGAAGGTTTGCTGTCACGAGGTTCCGAAAGTTCAAAGCAACTTGATAAGATAAAGGCGGAAGAGAATTTTAAACAGTTGCTAAAATGGGCTAGTGAGTATTGGACCAGAGAAGACTTACGCTCATGGAAGGGGCATTCACAACTATTTAATAATTTCAAAAAGCGAAGAAACCTGTTTCGGACCCGTATTGATGTCAACGAATATATCAAGCAAGTCTGTAGCGAGCCAGCCGTTCGCCGAAAGAAATGAAAATAAGACCGTATCAGGATTCCGACCAGCAGGCTCTCGTCCAGCTTTGGTTCGATTGCGGTTTGGTCGCACCACATAACAATCCAATTCGCGACATTCAACGAAAACTAAAAGTAAACCCAGAATGGTTCTTGGTCGCACTGAAAGAGGAGAAAATTGTTGCCTCTTGCATGGTGGGATATGAAGGCCATCGCGGATGGATCAATTATCTTGCAGTAGCACCGAGCGAACAACGGAAGGGATACGCGAAAGAAATCATGGCAAAAGCAGAGCGCCTTCTCAGAGAAGCCGGCTGCCCAAAAATTAATTTGCAGGTAAGAAGTTCGAATTCCCAAGTGATTGAATTTTACGAGAGTATTGGATTCAGTGACGATCAAGTAACCAGTTTGGGAAAGCGCCTAGAAACTGATGAACCCTATCACGTCGCACAAGGCGGTGGTGGTAACGGTTAATGCCGTGCCACATTGCGACGTTCGAAAAAGAATGATGAAGACGTTTAGAAACTGGCTCGATAGTAGAACGCGAAGGAGGCAAAGAATACTCCGAGTTCGTCAGCACTTCATCGAAAAGTATCCCGAACGCAAACTCGTTCACTGGAACCTAAAGGAGCAAAAAACCGAGGATGGAAAGATCATAGGAACTGTTTGCTACGGCAGAACGAAACCACCATCCCGCTCCTGGTGGATCTTTCATTCACATGAGTCAGTTCCCACAGAGATTTCCGCCACAGAAGCAGAAAAGTTGATTAAAATTCCTCGGTGGCTATGAACTTACACACCTAAAATAAGCAAAACCAAGTAGCGATGGCTTTGACGCCCTACTCCACAGTCATCGCTACGCGTTAATGTTCGGTAAAACAATATGAAATTAAAGATCGAAGCAGATTTCGTAGTAGATAAGCCCAAAAGTCTTAAGATAATCGATGAAATAGATTTGGAAGAGTCTAGGAAGCGTATCTATGAAATCATGGGTGAATGCCTTAAGGGAAAACTTCGCAGTGGTATTAAATACAAAATTGAGTTCATAGTTCCAACACCTACAGAACTTAAACAGTGTTTGGTAGACGATAAATTAAACACCGAACAAGGCCGGTAGATCTAACTCCGTCACTCACGCTTAACGATATGCAGAAACAATGAGAGAGGAATTAAGAGCAAAGATAATCGAAGTCTGCGACAAAAAGATATCTACTAAAGGCGTAGACGTTGGCGTTTCTTTCTATGCATTCTTTAAAAATAGAAACGAAACTCCAGAATTGCTCATGGAAGTTGCGACTTGGTGGATACAGACTCACAAATTAGATCACTTTGTTAAAGCAAAAGTAATTAAAGAAATGATTCAAAACAACGAGTGAAGCTTTTGATAGCCCCAACGAAACAAATTGAGCCTATCAAGGTGCAGCTCACAACGGCGACAAGCGCCGCGTGAGCAGATAAAAATAGGAAAATAGGGGGACAGGCTTTTTGTCTTTCCCCATGCTTTCTAATCACTCGAAGGCTCTTTAGGATTAACAAGGTGTTGCATCTACTCTATAAATTCAAAAATTCTAACAAAATATTTTAGCCAGCTCCCTCCGCAGCAGACGGCTGGCGTTCACTAAGGAACTAACTTATGACGAAAGATGAATTCTGGAAAATACTTGAAGACCTACCCAAAGGAGAAGGAGCAGAAAACACACTGGCCGATTGCCTCAGAACCTTGGAGCCAAAGGATATTATAAGATTCCAAACTCATTTTGATGAGGAACACGCTCGCGCTTATCGTTGGCTTCTCTGGGGAGCTGCATATATCATCTATGGTGGATGTTCTGACGATGGCTTTATCGATTTTCGCTACGGTTTAATTTCTCGCGGGCGACACATTTTTGAGACCGCTCTTTCCGATCCAGATAGTCTAGTTGATATTGCAATTAGCGATAACGAGGAAGGGTGTATTCCTAATGAAAGTTTTGGATACGTAGCGAGTAAGGTCTACGGGGAAAAGACGGGGAATGAGTTGCCCTCAAGTGACGTTACCGAGCCCAGCGACCCTGGCGGAGATGAGTGGGATTTTGATGACGAGAGTTTATGTTCTCAGAAGCTCCCTAATCTATGGGCCAAATTTAAGTAGCACTAAAGCCAGAAGCGAACAAAGACGTCTGGTAACTATGGAAAGCTAACGCTTCCCTTTTTCTGTGGGTTTTGTGCGGGAGCCTACTACATCAAGAGCCGAAAAAATAGGTTGAATACATTCTTTAATTCAACCCCGTGAAGCTAATGGGTGCGATCTCAAGACGTAGGTAACTGTTCGGATCTAGGAGAAGGGTAACACTCAGGCATCATTTTTGTATGCCCTGGAAAGAGCCCAAGCAGATGGAGAGACGAACTGAATCTGCCTCAATCACGTCGAAGAGGTGGTTAACTGCTAGAGGGTTGTAGCTCTATCCTAAATACCGGCACGTTAGGTGGCGTTTCAACTCTATTGCCTTCTATTCGGTATTGTCCTAAAAACAACTCGAGTGGCTATTATCCAGAAAAGATAATGTGGGTCAAAGGTTTGAGAAATATGTCGTTTTCGAATGAATTGATCGGACTGGCAAAGAAGACAGTCCTCGTGAACGCGGTAGTCATTAGTGTTGCCATTGTTCTCGATCTGGGATGGGGCACGGATCAGTTTGGTGAGATGGGAATGGTTACTCTGCTATCGGTGGCCCTGCTTCTGACGTGCAGTGGGTTAGCCTATAGAGTTTTCAAGGTTCGCTTTACCGAAGGACGTTCGTGGCATGTTTCCGCAACGATTTGGGCCATTATCGCACTGGGATGTGTTTTTCTGGCGGCGGACGAGTTGTTGCGTCTTCATGAAAATTTTGATGAGTGGATTCATCTTCATTTCAGAATCGAGGAAACTGCACTTTCCGATCGCCTGGATGATCTACTGATTGCGATCTACATGGTGGGAGCCCTGGCTATTATGGGTTTTTATAAGAACGAGTTGCTTTTATTTTTTCGCTTGTGGCCGTCGCTTGCCGCTGGATTTGCCTGTGCAACGCTCATGGTGGTTCTGGATGCACTGACCAACCGAGAAGATATTTTGCCGTTGGTTTTTGATCGGCAAACCGCACGGATCACTCACTTAATCCTCTGTGGCACGGAAGATATCTTGAAAATTATCGCTGAGACGATTTTTGTTCTGATGTTTTACCGGGCTTGGGAGATATCGTTGGATTTAGCAAAAAACAACGACTCTTCGGGGCCGGCTTCACCCGGCTTATCATAAGTTCCATCGCTTCGTTTCTCGCGCATTCGTTTTTCTTTTTACGTCTGCAAAGAAGTAGTGCGTTCCGCGATCGAATTAAGCATTTCCTGAACTAGACCCGCAGTGGAAAGAAGATAATGATGTAGGGTTCCTGAGAGGTGGGAAAAAAAGATCGAAACTCAATAAAATAGTTGACCAGTCGGTCTAATATAGTATCGTTTATGAATCATCGATATGAAACTGATGAAAACGAATATTAAGACCCCCGTCGAGTGGACTTCCGAAGGCAGATACACTTGGAAACAATCTCCGTTTCGCTGGCTTGAAGCACTCGATGAGGACCTCCGAAACCATCTCGAATGGAAGCGAGATCTTGATTACACAGAGCGAAACGAAAATCGAGGTTCAAAACAACCTGGAGTTTTTCTTTCTTGAAGTTCAAGACGACTGGTCTATTTTAAACTGATGTCCGTAACCGAAATAGAAACCACCAAAGAACGGTTGATTACCAGTGGCTTAGCGCTGATGAGTGAAAAAAGCTATCACGGTGCCGGGTTGAGCGAAATTTTAAAGCGGGCCGATGTACCGAAAGGTTCGTTCTACCACTATTTCAAATCAAAGGAAAACTTTGCTGTAGAAGTGATTGCTCGAAACTCCATGGATCATCTGGAAAAAATGAAGTCGATTTTGTCTGACAAAGCGACTTCACCGATGGACCGGATCTATGGCTACTATTCAATAATGCGGGATTTCTATCGAAGCAATGGGGCTCAGAGAAGTTGCTTAATTGCCAAGCTTGCTCTGGAAGTTTCCCAACTCAGTGAGCCTCTTCGAGAAGCAGTTAAAGGGGCCTATGACCAATGGAGCCAACTCCTTGCAGAAACAATCCGAGAAGCCCAGGAAATAGACGAAATTGATCAAAGTTTTGATGCAGAAGCGCTAGCCAATGTTCTGATCAATGACTGGGAAGGCGCAACGATCCGTATGCAAATCGAGGGGAACATTAAACCGCTCGATGATTTCTTCGAAGTGATTTTAGAGCACGGACTTAAGCTCAAAGCCTGCAAATCCGATTAATTAGCACAAAATCTCATAAAAATTCTATCATCTAAACCCAATTTAATCCAAATAACTAGTGGACCAGTCAAATAATAATCAAAATGTAACCTAGAAAGAATAACACCATGAAATCAGTAGAAGGAAAAGTAGCGCTTGTCACGGGCGGCACCTCGGGAATCGGACGGGCAGCAGCTATTGCCTTAGCAAAAGCAGGAGCGAAGGTAGTCGTCACTGGACGTCGTGAAGCAGAAGGTGAGGCTACGACAACGTTGATGAAGGAAGCCGGAGGGGACGGATTCTATTTTAAGACCGATGTGAAGAATGAGGAGGACATTCAAAATGCAGTAGCTGAGACGGTGAGCCGCTACGGAAAACTAGATATTGCGTTCAACAATGCGGGTGTCGAGATCGCCGGTGCCATTCCCGAAGTCAACTATGAGGATTATCAGCGAATCTTTGATATCAATGTTTGGGGGGTCCTTGCCTCAATGAAATACGAAATTCCTGCGATGCTTGAGAAAGGAAGCGGATCCATCATTAATGTTTCAAGCGTCGCGGGTCAGCGTGGGATGCCAGGAGTTTCGATCTATGTGGCAAGTAAGCATGCGGTAGAAGGATTGACCAAAGTGGCTGCATTGGAATACGCGCAAGCGGGAATTCGGGCAAACTTGGTCGCTCCCGCCTTGATCGATACGGATATGGCAGATCGATTTGCTGGAAAAGAGGGAGAACAGCGAGAAGCGCTACAGGCCATGCACCCGATGGGCCGCACTGGAAAACCTCATGAAGTGGGAGAAGCGGTTGTGTGGCTAGCAAGCGACGCATCCAGCTTTGTTACGGGGCACAGTTTGAATGTCGACGGAGGCTGGCTCGCTAAATAAAACATCTGACAAAGAAAATATTATGGAAACTCAAACTGCTATTCGACAACGCCGGGCTGTCAAACACTATGACCCCGAGCATCAACTAACCGATGGCGAGATCGATCAACTCTTCGATCTTGCTGTGCAATCGCCTACATCATTCAATCTCCAAAACTGGAGGTTGCTCGCCGTAACGGATGCAGATCTTCGAAAGGAAATCCGGGCTGCTGCCTGGGACCAAGCCCAAGTGAGTGAAGCGTCTCTACTGGTTATTCTTTGTGCGGATCTAAACGCCTGGAATAAATCACCGGAACGCTATTGGGTGAATGCGCCGAAAGCCGCTCAGGAAATCCTGGTGCCCATGATTCAACCTTTCTATGAGGGCAAACCCCAACTCCAACGCGATGAAGCCATGCGCTCCGTTGGTATGGCCGGTCAAACCATTATGCTCGCAGCAAAAGATATGGGCTATGATTCCTGTCCGATGATCGGATTCGATCCAGAGCAAGTTGCCAAACTTATCAATCTTCCAGAGGATTACGTGATTGGTTTTATGATTGCAGTGGGCAAACCAACAAAACCTGCTTGGGAAAAACCGGGCGTATTACCGAGAAACGAGGTTGTGTTTAAAGATCGGTTTCCGGGGTGACCGGATCTACGAGATTTCAACAACACGCTTTACCTCAAAAGCCTCTTCAAAGTAGCTAAGACTGGAAAGAACCTTATTAATGAGCTCAGAATTCGTTTGGTTGGAATTGATAAAAAGCAATCGATGGGGCATCTCCTGGAAAATGACATTTTCCATGAAGGCACAATCTCGGCTCACCAAAATTCGGTTCTCTTTAGTTGCGATTTTCATAACAGCATTATCTGAGGTCTTGCTACCTGTAGGGAAATCGTCCACGTGAAGGGCATCATAACCACTTGCTGTAATGGCTTCGGCGAGGCGCTTCGGTAGCTGAGAATCGATGAGGAATTTCATTAAAACTTAATAAAATTCAATATAGCACAAACTAGCGATTTATATATTTATAGACCTGACTAAAATCTTTGGGATTCAAGTCCGGATAATCGGACAAGATGTCATCTTC
>JBCCKK010000112.1:0-9798 GCA_039027395.1 Verrucomicrobiota bacterium
GGCCGATGAAGCCATATCTTTAATATGCTCTACAGAAATCTTTTTATTGGATGCGCTTTCTTCCGCTTTAGATTTAACAACTTTCTTTGCTACAGCCTTCGCTTTTGGTTTAGAAGCTTTCGAAACGACTTTCTTAACTGTTTTTGCCGATTTCTTAACTTTCGCTGCCTTTTTGATCGGGGCTTTTTTTGCGACTTTTTTTACAGCGCTCTTCTTCGCAGCGGCTGCTTTTACTCCCTTTTTCTTAGCCACTGCTTTTTTTGCAGGTTTCTTTTTGGCAACTTTTTTAGTCGCAACTTTTTTTGCCGCTTTTTTCGCTTTCTTTTTCAAGATTAAAAACCCTCGTAAGTATCTGATATTGTGGTGCTAATGATTACCAAGTTATCGCTCAAAATCCAAGATAACACTGGAATCCGAGACTCTAGGTATCTACATATTTTCTGTCAAAGTCTTTTTCAACTTAAGTAGCTTTGCTTGTTTTGCAAGGAGCTCATTTTGCTCGCTGCCTGAAAGATCTTCCTGACGGAGCATCAAATTAACCTGGCGGAGTTTCTCTAGAACAAATTCTTCTCTAGCTTTACGGCATAGATTGTTCAGCGCTTGGTAGAGAGCTTCCCGCTCCAGTTCTTTCAAGGACTCACCAGCAAGACCTGCTATTAAGTTTTGTTCTCCCGGATTGAGATGAGTAAATAGCTCCGCCGTTTCAACCCACAACTCATCATTGTGCAAGTCGATCACCCGTTTAAGTAGGGAAACACCAGCTTTACCCTCAAACCAAGTCCAATCTAGATGTCTTTGAATTTCCGGTATCAACGTAGAATCGACTGTCAAAATTGTTAGGATTTCACGAATTTTTCGGTCTGCCTCTACTTTTTCGGCTATCGGCTGGGAATTAGGCGTTTCAGCTTCTTCTCTCCGCCTCCGCTGCGGACGCTCCGATTTTATCTGTGATTCTAAAGCCTCGTAGGAAATATCGAGCCGCAGAGCAGCTCGCCTCATCAATTCTTGCTGACGCACTTTATTGGGAATCTTGACCAGGAATTCAGAAACAACCTTAACTTTCTCCTCTTTTCCCCCAACGCCTCGTTCATCACTAATATCATCGTGCTGATCTACCAAAAAATCGATGTATTCCATCGGATTAGCGATCATCGCTTGCATGGCTTCGACACCTTGCTCACGGATAAGCGAGTCAGGATCGTGTCCCTGGGGCAGCTTAATAACTCGAATTCCTAAATCCGCACTGAGAAACAGCTTCGTCTGATCTTGCATCGACAAAAGGATATCGGCAGCTCGGCTTGCTGCTCTTTGACCTGCTTTATCGGCATCTAAACAAAGAACAATACTCTTCGCATGCCGTTTTATCATACGTGCATGGTCCTCGGTAAACGAGGTGCCCAGAGGCGCTACAACATGCCCAATACCCGTAGCTTGACACCGTAAAACGTCAATTTGCCCCTCGCACAAAATCACCTCTTTTTGGTCTAGAATCGGCCGTTTTGCCCGATTAAATCCAAACAAGACTTTGCTTTTTGTAAACAGAGGCGTTTCAGGGGAATTGATATATTTCGCCTCTTTGGCGTCTGCGCCGAGTGCTCTCGCGCTAAATCCAATGATTTGCCCAATATCATTATGGATAGCAAACACGAGTCGGTCGCGAAATCGATCATAGACTCGCCCTTTCTCATTTCGAATGGCCAAACCCGCCTCAACCAGCAGATCATCACTGTATCCTTTTCGCCGACCCCATACCAGAATGTCATCCCAGCCAGGCATGGCATAACCCAAATCAAATTCTTCGACCCAAGCCAAGGGGATCTCACGAGTCGTCATGTAATGCCGAGCTCCCTCTGCCTTGGGTTCATGTAACAACAAGTGCCGCCAACGCGACATCACCTCACTGTGCAATGTCAGGAGTCGATCGCGATGCTGACGCACTTCCTGATTTTCTCCGCCACGTTCCTCTCGAATCTCAATTCCCGCACGTTCCGCAAGACGCCTAATAGAACTTGGAAAATCTAGATTTTCATAGAGCATCAGGAACTTAAAGACATCTCCCCCATGCCCGCTGCTGTAACACTTAAACGATTGCTTATCGGGGCTGACAAAGAACGAAGGCGTTTTTTCTTTGTTAAAGGGGCTCAGAGCCTTGTAATAAGTCCCTGCACGCTTTAACGGCACGTAACTGTCGATCACATCGACAATATCAACAGCTTGACGAATACGATCTATGGTATCTTGAGAAATTGCCATCGGGTCTGATTTCAATATATTGACGTAGCAAAATAACAACGCCAAGAACAATGCCTGGATTTCGCTATATTACCTTTGCCTTCTGCGTTTCGATGATCCTGCAGATATCGTATCGGACGCATGCTCAAGATTTGCGTCCAGATCAACCGGCCAATAAACCCTCGGCTTCTACACCCAAGCCTTCCTCTGAAACGATTATTGTCCACGCGCCTTCCACGCTAGACCGCTTCACGGTCAACCCAGCTAGCGTCAAATCGGCGTTTAATCAGGGCCTTCTCAAATATACCAAACGAGCATCAGTTGAAGATGCTTGGAAAACAATGGTTCAACCGGGCGAACGAATTGGAATTCGGGTTAGCACTGTTGGAGGTAAAGTGACCTCCACAGAGCCCGCTCTCGTGGAGGCCGTTATCGAAGGACTTCAATCTGCTGGCATCTCCCCTCAAGACATTATTGTTTGGGATAAGTATCCACATCATATGGTTTCTGCGGGATACAATCCTAAACAGACTAACGACGACTGGCAGTGTCGTTCGATTGTCGAAGGCTCAGGCTGGGATCCCAAACAGTTCTATTTTCACGAGATCGTTGGTCAATTAATCTGGGGAGACCATGAGTTCAAAGGAAGGCTGGCTATCCTCGACCCACCCCCCATTGAAGAAACCGAGGAAAAAAAAGAAAAAGAAGCTCCCAAACAAATTAGTAATCGTTCTTACCTCACAAAAATTCTCACTCAAGAAGTTGATAAGATCATCAACATCCCTTCGATGACTAGCCATGAGGATGTAGGACTTTTTGGATGCCTTTCATCGCTAGCCCTGGGATCTATTGACAATCACCGAAGGTTTTTATCTGGAACACCAGCTGCCGCACAAGCTGTAGCCGAAATTTTAAAGAAGGAACCATTCACTAAAAAGGTCATTCTCCACATTATGGATGGATTGATTGTTCAATACGCAGGCGGCCCCTCATTTAACCCAAACCATGCGATTTCGGCCGGGTTTCTACTGATTGGCAATGATCCCGTCGCTATCGATAGTTGGTGCGTCCAACAAATGGAATACCGACGAGAGGAAAACTCCGTTGTTCCCATCGCCGAAAAGGCGAACCATATCAAAGCGGCAGAAGCATATGGTCTCGGCAAGGAGTTCAGAAATAGCCGAATTATCCGTCTAGACCTTCCCTAGATCGCCAAATTGGGGTCTTGATCGATCCTGAAAATTGATCGTCCACAAGTTTGACAGACCGTCGGATATCCCATAGTCATAGCAACTATGTCGGAAACGAATACGCTGAGTTTTGAAAACGGCCGCTCTTTAGCCAATCTTTACGCAGGGGATAACCTTCTTCTCGAAGAAGCAGAAAAAAGCTTAGAAGTTAAACTGACGAGCCGTGATGCAGTTCTTCAGATTGAAGGCCCACCAAAAGGGCAACAGCAGGTTAAAGAATTGTTTCGTCAGCTACATATAGCTCACCAGAGCGGAATGAGAATCCGTCGTCATGAATTTCGATATGCCCTTAAAGCAGTTAAAGAAGGTAAGGCAGAAGATCTGGAAACCATGTGGCAGATAACGATCCAGACCTCTCCTAAAAAACGCCCTGTTGTTCCAAAGACTTTTGGTCAGAAGAAGTATTTGGATCTCATTTCAAATCAAGATTTAACGTTCGGAATCGGGTGCGCAGGTAGCGGTAAAACGTTTCTGGCAATGGCTATGGGAATTCAAGCCCTGCGCAGCAACCAAGTTCAACGTATCATTCTCACTCGCCCGGCTGTCGAAGCTGGAGAAGCTTTGGGATATCTTCCAGGGGATCTTCAAGAAAAAATATTCCCGTATCTTCGCCCACTTTACGATGCGCTCTACGATATGGTGGATCTAGAAGAGATCCAAAAACTGATGGACAAGGGAATCATTGAAATTGCCCCGCTCGCCTATATGCGAGGTCGCACTCTTGCCAACGCGTTTGTTATCTTAGATGAAGGTCAAAATGCAACTACTGAACAAATGTTTATGTTTCTGACACGACTAGGCCAAAGCTCGAAATGCGTTGTAACCGGTGACCCTACTCAGATTGACCTTCCTCGAAATGCAAAGTCAGGCCTAATCGAGGCAATCCAAGCGCTTGAAGGAACTACTGGGATTGGTTTTCACTGGTTTGAAGAACGCGATATTATCCGCCACGAACTCGTCGGAAAAATTGTTGAAGCCTATAAACTTCATCGCGGGGTTAAACAAACAAGCATGACGATTTAGGCGATTTTTTGCGAGCACTAAGCTGGTAACCGGGCAATTCACACTCCGAAAAAAACAAAAAACCGTTCTTGGCACCTATAGGAGTCCTTCTAAAGTTACGAATGAAGGAACAAACGCGTCGGCAAACCGCATTATTACGAACCCTCTAGCTCCGATAGGATTATTTTCTCCGCGATGATCAAATGGCTAAAAGTCAAAATGCTCGCCCAAAAAGGCTTATCCTGCGGCAAAACCCGCCGTCAGACTGGCACAGAGGGTTGGCGTTCCATGCTGGATTGCAACGCCGTCGTAAGTTGGGTTCTTCTGTCACTCACAGCGATCATTATCTATCGAATCAGCTCCTGGGGAACTCCTTCTGAATGGTATGAAATCGCTATTTTAACTCTGATGGTGATGGCAACTATCGTGGTAGTGGTTCCTTTAACCGTTCGCGAGGTTTGGGCGAGTAATCAGTTATTGCTTCTTTTTCTTGGATGCCTTTCCACCAATTTTCTACTCAACCAAGCGCTCCATATCTATGACGATAAAATACGAATTTTTGAAATCACAATTCCTGCCCTACTCGTTCCCTGCGCTTTGGCTCCGATGCTAACGAGCATTTTGATTTCAACCCAATCTGGATTTGTCAGTGCATTTCTAATTTCCTTGCTGGGGAACCTGTTCATTGAACCCAGTCCCGGGCTGTTTTTGAGTAGCTTGTTAACAGGATTTGGTGCCTCATACTTCTGTGTGGGAATTCGTCGCCGCTCAGACCTCCTGATGGCGGGAGTAAAAGTTGGAGGTATTGGCCTTATTTGCGCGCTTTTCCTAGGAGGGCTCCTCAGCACCTCTCCCCAGTTTTTGTTTATCCAGGCAGGCTGGGCGATTTCCTTGGGAGTTTTTACAGCATTGGCGGTTGGAGCCGTCCTTCCCGTTTTGGAATGGTTATTTGACCGGATCACAGACATCTCTTGGCTCGAACTTTCCGATTTAAATCACCCGCTTCTCAAAAAACTAGCAAACGAAGCCCCAGGAACTTATCACCACAGCTTAAATGTTGCTCGCCTCTCTGAAGCTGCTGCGGAGGCAATTGGTGCCAATGCGGCGCTCTGCCGAGTGTGTTCTTATTTTCATGACATCGGCAAACTGGTGAAGCCTCAATATTTCATCGAGAATGTAAATCCAGACCATAATCCTCACGACAACCTGAACCCGTCTATGAGTGCTTTGATCATTATTTCCCATGTGAAAGAAGGCACTAATATGGCGATCCAACACAATCTACGGCAACCTATCATCGACGTGATTCGCGAGCATCACGGAACGTCTACCGTCTATTATTTCTACAAAAGAGCCCTTCAACAACAAGAGGATGCTAAAGAAGGCAGCAAGATTATGGGAAGCCGAGAAAGTGATATTCCCGATGTTTTAGAAGAGTCGTTTCGTTACCCTGGACCAATCCCTCAAACCAGAGAGTCCGCAATCATTTCTCTAGCTGATGCTTTAGAAAGCAGCTCACGAAGTCTGAAAAATCCGACAGCACAGCGGATCGAAGATCACGTTAAAGCAATTATCGATTCACGAATCAAAGAAGGTCAGCTAGAAGAGTCTGAGCTTACATTCAACGATCTGTCAGAGATACGAACAACGTTCACTCGAACTTTGAAGAGCATGTTCCATGCGCGCATTGAATATCCGAAAGAGAAAAAGGAACTTAAGGAGAATGACCATGAACGCTCCGGAAATTCTGCTCCTCAACCAACAAGGCCGTTGGAAGGTGGACCTGTCCCGTCTAAAACATGACCTTGAAAAAGCTTCGAGTGTGCTACCTCTACAAGGGCACATCATTCCCGAAGCAATCAAGCAAGTTGAGTTTTCCCTGGTGACTCCTAGCTCAAGTCTAAAAATTCACCGAGATTTTTTTAAGGATGCTTCCGCCACGGATGTTATGACCTTTCCAACAGAACCAATCGCTTCGGTCATCATCTGCCCTGAAATTGCTCGGCATCAGCGCGATGCAGAAGGGTTATCGGTTTATGAGGAGGTCCTAACCTATGCCATTCATGGCATGCTGCATTTATCAGGACTCAATGATCTAAAAGATATGGAATTTGAGCGAATGCGACGCGAACAAACCGCCATCCGGAAGCAGATTCTCTCTGAATCCCCAGCAAACTAGAATCCGTAGTTCAAGGAGAAAACTGGTCCGATCGTATCTAGACCAATGTTCTCGCGACTTGGCTCAGACAAACCACCGTTTGAACTATGCTGATACAGGGCTCCAATCGAAAAATTAAATTGATCGTTGATAATATATTTTGCCCCAATACCAACCGTGAAGGTAAACACAAAATCTTGTCCCTGTCCTTTGTCTCGCTGATTAGCTCGACTATCGGTGAAGCCAAAACCCACTCGGCTTTCGATATAAGGAACCCAATCCCATCCAGGTTGAACAAAATTGTATCTAGGACCAAATAGACCGCCTACGTAACGAGATTCAACGCCATCCACGACGGGTGTAAAATACCCGCTAAAGATAAACTCTGTATTCCCGCGCAACCAACCCTCATTACCAATATCATCCAGCTGCCAGTGAATCGCTAGAAATTGAGGAAGAACTAAATATTGAGGGTCTTTGCTAGATATATCGAAAAGCTGGGCAGATTCGACGCCTATCTCAACCCGGTTCTCATAAAATGAACCGGTCTGCCGAGGTTTGGGATCCATTTTGTAAAGATCTCCAGGCATCGGAGCAGCTTGCTGAGCCTGAACCGTAACGACTACGGCTGTCAACAGTAAGCAAAGAGTAACTCCCAAACATCTCATATCCGCCAATCTATTCATGAAATAGGGAAGAGCAATATTATATTTGCTTTCTAATCCCGATAAAGCGGGCCTGAATTCTTGATTTGTCACCCCAGGACGCTAAACCAAGGGACTTCCATGAAAACGATACTAGTTACCGGAGGAGCCGGATTTATTGGATCTAACTTAGCACTTGAACTGCAACACCGTTATCCAGATGCCTGGATAACCGTTCTCGACGATTTTCGGTCTGCTAACTTCAAGAATCTCGAAGGATTCGCAGGCGATGTGGTCGCTGCTGATATTGCCCAACTCGATCTTGAAGCTCAATTCGGCGAGCCAGCATTCGATGCCGTTTTCCACTTGGCATCCATTACCGATACCCGCGAAATGGACCAATCTCTCCAGGTCCACGATAATGTTGAGGGTTTTCGCAACCTTCTCGAATATCTAGAGCCCATTAAAACACCTATCGTCTATGCGTCCTCGGCAGCAACGTATGGGATCGGTAGCGGCATCAATCGAATTACAGATGACCCCAAGCCAGCAAATATTTACGCGTTTTCAAAAGCAATCCTCGACAACCTAGCCCGCCGTTCAAGCAAACAATACGATGACTGGAAGATCGTAGGCCTCAAATATTTTAACGTCTACGGCCCTCGAGAAGCACATAAGGGTGTACCTGCCAGTATGATCTATCATCTCGCTCAGCAAATGAACGAAGGCAACCGACCTCGGATTTTTAAGATGGGCGAACAAATGCGCGATTTCGTTTATGTGAAAGATATTGTTCGCTTCACAATCCAAGCACTTGATGCACCTCAATCTTGTATCTTGAATGCCGGTTCTGGACAGGCCCGCTCATTTAATGATCTCGTGCAGATCCTTAACGATGTTCTCGGAACTAGCTACGAGCCCGAGTATATTGATAACCCCTTCGCTTTTTATCAACCTCACACGGAAGCAGACATGTCAGAAACGATTAAGATGTTAGGTATCGAGCCTGAATATACATTTGAAAAAGGGATTAAGGATTACTACGACTCTGGCTATTTGGTTGAAACAAACTCATGAGAACTCATATTGCGTTTGTCTTGCTTTTGGCATGCCTCGTAGAGCATTTGACTGCAACGCCGATGCGTCTCCGTCAGTCTAGTAAACGCGTAGAGAGCACAAAAGATCGACTTACGGACCGCGTTCTTGTTGATCGCAATGGAAAACCATTACCTAGACCGTTCTGGAAGAATAATTCCCCGAGCGGAATTCCTCGAGTTGAAGTTAATTTAGCCAAACAAGTAGCACGGGTTTACTTTGATGATGTCCTTGTGGGTCAAAGTCCCATTTGCTCGGGTCGTCCTGGTCACCGGACTCCTACAGGAGAATTCACGATTATTAATAAATCCCGAGACCACAAATCGAATCTATATGGCTCTTGGATCAATACAAAAGGACAGTTTATGGGGGAAGCCAATGCGGGACAGCGTTCAGCACATGGCTACCGCTATGTCCCAGCACCAATGCCATTCTTCCTTAGGCTAACCTATGGTGGTGTTGGATTTCATGCAGGCTATATTGCAGGCTTTCCTGCATCTCACGGTTGCATTCGATTGCCAATAGAGATGGCTGAGAGGTTTTTCGAGCACCTACCGAAGAAAACTAAGGTTGTAATTATCAACTCTGGCTAGACTCCGATTCCTGAAAATAATTTTTAATCTCGCTGAATGAAATCGAAGGTATTTGAACCTCCTTCTCCCATTGGTTGATAACTCGATCTAACCCGACACTCATTAGATTAAATTGGCGTCTCATCGATTCTACCAAAAAAGGATTGAATGTGTAGAACCCAGCAAACACCTTTTTATCGAATTTCGAGGAACGATTGATTTGTCGACAAATAAGAGCCGCGTTAGTTTCAGGGCTCGTAAAGATGACAACCCAGTAACGCTTAAGTTCGTTGCGAAAAACAGGGACGAAATCGATTTTGGGGCACCGTTTGGGAGGATCCCCCTCACCCCAAACTCGAACAGCATCAAGGTCTTCAGCCAAACCTAGATACCGTTTTTTCTGCGGCTTGAAGTTATCAAATCGCTGAAAAGTCGATATCAGCTCCCCATTGCGTACTTCGGAAGCAATGTCCTCGATCGCATGGCTTATGGCCAACATTGCTTGATTATTGAAAATATGAGTGATCTCAACCTCCGGAACACCTGCTCGCTCTCCCAGTTTTACAATCTTTTTAAGCCCTTCTTGATTCGGATCATATCCGTGAATGGCGACGTTTCCGTCCGCCAAGTAGGGCTTGAGCGATTTAGTAAAACGCTTATGCGTCTGTCGCTCCTCTCGGGTGTCGATGATCATCTATCTTATTAGATACACCGAAAAAACGCGCTAGCAAATCCCTGTTTTATTTTTTGTAGGCGGGAATCACCCGTTCGAGAGCTTTAGCGGACGACAAAACACCGGGCAATCCGGCTCCTGGATGAGTTCCTGCTCCGACCATGTAGAGCCC
>JBCCKK010000113.1:0-9798 GCA_039027395.1 Verrucomicrobiota bacterium
ATTCCTCACCTGAAGATTCGGCTTGAACAAATCGTCTCCGAGATTGGCATCGAAACCGAGATTATCTGTATTGATGATGGAAGTGGTGATCAGACTCCTAAGCTATTAAGCGAATGGGCCGAAAAATCTGCCAACGTTCGGGTTATGATATTCAGCCGCAATTTTGGACAGCAAATTGCCCTAACGGCAGGATTGCAACACACTAAAGGGGATGCGATTGTCATTCTTGACGCAGACCTGCAGGACCCTCCCGAGCTGATTCCTAAAATGATAAAAAAATATGAGGAAGGATTTGATATGGTCTACGCCCAGCGATCCGACCGCCAGGGAGAATCCGCATTCAAACAAGCAACCGCGTTTATATTCTATCGTTTGATGCGAATCATATTGGGCTTCAATCTTCCTTCCGATACGGGCGATTTCCGCCTCATGAGCCGCCGCTGCTTAGATGCTTTTTTGCAGATGAGAGAAAACCATCGATTCTTGAGAGGCATGTTTCATTGGGTTGGCTTTGAACAAGCTGCTGTCTCGTTTTCTCGGCCAAAACGCGAGTTCGGAACGACAAAATATACCATTCGCAAAATGCTTTCACTTTCTCTAAATGCCGCTGTTTCGTTTTCCGCTTTGCCCTTGAGGCTTATTTTGATCCTAGGCATTGCTGTTAGTCTTTTTGGAATGGGTTACGCAGGATACTCGATTCTTCGGTTCTTCCTTGTGGGAGACACGGTTCGAGGATGGACCACCCTTATCGTTTTAATCACCCTCTTGGGTGGGACAACGCTTGTTTGCCTCGGCATCATTGGAGAATATGTTTCTAGAATTTACGATGAAATTAAATGTCGCCCACTTTACCTTTTGAAGGAGACTTACAACTTCAGTCCTCGCTCTTCCAATGACTAACCAAGCACTACATGATCGCGAATCCGAATTCCACGACAAATGGGCAAATGAAACCTCATTGGATTCGATTCAGCCCAGTCTGTTTTTCGAAAGTGCAACCTCGCTAGAAAACGCAATCCTTCTCGATCTCGTTAAGGATTTTTCAGATCTTAAAGTCTTAGATGTCGGTTGTGGGCTCGGCGAATCAAGCGTTTACTTTGCCACTCGTGGAGCAAATGTTACCGCGATGGATTTATCACCTGAAATGGTACGCTTAACCAGCCAACTTGCCCAGAAACATCATGTGACGCTCGAGTCGATTGCACACGCTGGAGAAACCCTCCCTTTTGATAACAATACCTTTGATCTGGTCTATTTGGCGAATATCATTCACCACGTTTCAGATCGCGACTCCTTACTCAAAGAAATCAAGCGTGTTCTAAAACCTGGAGGCCTTTATTTTTCCTGGGACCCCGTTGCCTACAATCCAGTTATTAATGTTTACCGCCGTATGGCCAGCGAGGTCCGAACACCTGATGAAGAACCTCTAACGGTTAAAGACTTTAAGCGGATTCAAGATTACTTTCCAGATGCCTCGTTCAAAACGACCTGGTTCTTAACTCTCTCGCTATTTCTAAAATACTACTTGGTCGATCGTCTGAATCCCAATGAGACGCGGTATTGGAAGCATATTATGAGTGAAACTCCAAAGAGTCTTATCTGGTGGAAACCTCTCCTGTTACTGGATCAAATTTTGCTTCAGATTCCTGGACTGCGTTGGTTGACCTGGAACATTACTGTTTGGGGAAGGAAATCCGTGGATTCATGAATGCACGGATTTCAGCATCGCTCGCTTCACGCTGCCTGCCTCTTGGAGTTCTCATCCTCGTCCTACATTTGTGTATTACATTCTATTTTCCAAATGGTCTTCTCCAGGATCCCGGTATCGGTTGGCACCTTAAATCAGGAGAACTCATCCTAAAGAACCAGGATGTTGCTGGACTTGAACCGTTCGCTTGGACGGTTCCCGATCACGAATGGATTCAAATCGAATGGCTCTTTGATGCGCTAATCGGAGCGCTTTATAACTGGGGAGGTTTGGCTCTTGTTAGTGCAGGCAGCAGCTTTCTATTTGCTTTGATCTGCGTTCTGCTGCTCGCTCGAATGCTTCACGAGGGAAGCAACCCAGTCATTTCCATTATCTGCACGCTAGGCGCTTATCTAGTTCTCAGCTGGCATGCATTGGCGAGACCTCATATTTTTACGTATCTTTTTTTGATCTCTACCCTTTGGTTACTCCATCTCTATCGAGAACGCGGGGGCGTGCGCTATCTGTGGCCTCTCGTGCCGATGGCAACTCTCTGGTGTAATTTCCACGGCGGATTTGTTGTTGGCCTGCTTGTCTTATTTATCAGTGCTGCCGGATTAGCTATTGATTCGCTTTGGAATAAAGATGCTCAAGCGCGAGAGAAGATTCCCCCGATCGTGCTTTTCGGAATCCTTGTAGGTCTAGCAACTCTGGTTAATCCATATGGTCTTAGGCTCCATATCCAAATTATCGAAATTCTTGGAATGGAGTGTTTGCAGCTGTGGAATGAATTCAAACCAACAACTTTGACGTCTCCCAATATTCACATCTTCGTATTCGAAGCATTCATAGTGACACTAATTATATTAGCATGCACCCGGGGAAAATCGGTTCGCTGGGAAGAACGAATTATTCTCGTGGTCTTTCTTCACTATGCTTTTCAAGCAATGCGACATGTCAATTTATTTATAATAGCCTGCGCTCCAGTGCTCGCTCGAATGATGACGCTCATTCTTCAAGAACGTTTTATTCGGGTATGGGAGAGAGGAAAAGTGTTAAGCGAGCAGCAAGTTCGAGCGTTCCCCACTTGGATCACAGTTTCGATCGTGATTGGCTTTTTATGGCTTGGACTTTCTATGGTAAAACCCTCCTTCTTTGGAACCCAGCTAGCAGGGTCCTACTTAAGCTCGGAAACAGCTGACTATTTGAAAGCAAATCGATCAAAACTTGGACGGCTTTATAATACAAATAGCCTGGGTGGAACTCTTATCTATTTCTTGGGGCCCGAAACAAAAATTTTCATGGACGATCGGGCAGATTTGTTCGAAGACGCGTTCGTCTTTGAGACCTACCTTCCCATTGCTCGGGCGGAACCAGGTTGGGATCAACGTCTTGATCAAATGGAAATCGATTCGTTGATCCTCAGACGAAAAGATAAGTTAGCCGAGGTTGCGACTGAACACCCCAATTGGAAGTCTGTTTATTCAGACGAGCTAAATATTGTCTTTGTCCGTCAAAACGTCCGCTAGTGACCGCGACAAATTTTCCACAATCTCCTTTTT
Organism: Verrucomicrobiota bacterium; assembly: GCA_039027395.1. Classification (GTDB taxonomy): domain Bacteria; phylum Verrucomicrobiota; class Verrucomicrobiia; order Methylacidiphilales; family JBCBYL01; genus JBCCKK01. The sequence goes on from JBCCKK010000113.1 coordinate 3,250, forward strand.
TAATTGCACCTAGAGAGTGAATCTTTAATGGTATTTTTAGGTCCTAATTAAATGGGTAAACAATTTTTTCTTCTGCTAACTGCATTACTTTTCACCGGAGCTTGGGCTAAACCAGTTCATGGACAAAATTCGCAATCAACGAACGAGGCGGCTCTAGCTGAGCTTCTCGGAAACACAGATACAAAATCTGATGCTGAAGTCACGCCAGAACGCGGAACACTACTTCAATGGTTTGGGCATGCCTTTATTTATCTCACTTCCGATAGTGGAATTCGTATTGCAATCAACCCCTTCAGTGATGGGATTTTTGATTACACATTTCCAAGTGCACTACCGGCAGATATTGTTCTAATCAGTTGTGAATCTGCAGACTACTCAGGAGGTAAAGAGCTTTTCGGGCTTCCCCAAGTCTTTCGAAGCCTGGCAGGAGTCGGGCTCAACAATGCCAATGGCTTGACCTTTCGAGGCATTGCGACATTTAGAGATAAGCAACGCGGTCGCGAACTCGGCAGTAACACAGTCTATTCCTTTGTTCTCGATGGCATTCGCTATTGCCACCTAGGTGCTGTAGGACACACTCTTGACTTCCGTCAACGCAGTAAGATTGGAAAAGTAGACGTTCTTTTTCTGCCGGTAGGTAATCCTATTCTATCCGAGTCTGAGTTGTGGAGTCTGGCGGATTCTCTTAAAGCAAAATGGATTGTACCCATTGTTTACAAAACAGATAAATCACGTTCTTTGGTCTTAAGGAAACTCGAGGACTTCGACTTTAAAGGAGCGCCTACTAGAAACATTGAGAATTCGCGTTTTGTTTTCCAAGAAAATGCACTTCCGGAATCTCCAACGTTTCTTATTCTCAAAACTCCATGAAAATTCTAATTGTTGGAAATGGTGGTCGCGAACACGCCATCGGTTGGTCGTTAAAGCAAGACCCTCGCGTAACAGACCTTGTCTTTGCTCCCGGGAATGCAGGAACAACTACTCTGGGCACCAATGTTTCAATAGCGGCCACAGATACTAAAGCCCTAGCTAATTGGGCGAAATCTGAGAAACCAGATTTGGTTATTATTGGGCCTGAAGCACCACTCTGCGTTGGGCTTACAGATGAAATAGAACAGCTAGGAATCAGAGTTTTTGGCCCCAATAAGAAAGCAGCCCAACTGGAGGGAAGTAAGGTCTTCACAAAAAACCTGTTGCAAAGAGCTCATATTCCAACTGCCCAATCGGAGACCTTCGCTCACGCAGCAGAGACTCTCGAGTACCTTAAGAGTGCCGAATATCCAATCGTTGTTAAAGCAGACGGTCTTGCCTCTGGAAAAGGCGTAATCATTTGCCAAAGCGAAGCAGAAGCACAAGAGGCCGTAAAAAAGATCATGATTGATCAGGACTTTGGTGCAGCAGGAACTCAAGTATTGATCGAGGAATTCTTGGATGGACAAGAAGCCTCTATACATGCCGTCACTGATGGAGACGAACTTGTTGTTTTTTCCCCCTCCCAAGACCACAAACGCATTTTTGAAGGAGATCAAGGACCGAACACGGGAGGTATGGGAGCCTACGCACCAACACCCGCCGTCGATGGCCCTTTGCTGGAAGAAATTATCGGATGTGTTTTTAGACCACTTTTGGAAGAATTTAAAAAATCAAACATTCAGTACAAGGGGGTTCTGTATGGAGGTTTGATGCTCACTTCAAAGGGCCCAAAAGTCCTGGAATTTAACTGCCGTTTCGGAGATCCCGAGACTCAAGTGATTCTTCCTTTACTGGAAACTCCGCTGCTCGACATTATTCTAGCAACGGTCTCAAGCTCCCTAAGAGATATCGATTTCAGAGTAAAGAACCAGTCTGCAATGACAGTAGTTATGGCATCCCCCGGCTACCCTGAATCGCCCAAAACTGGTAGCCCCATAAGCGGTCTGACCGACGTCTGCGCAGATAATCAAATCATTTTTCACGCCGGAACGAGCCATTCAGAAGGCGTAATTAAGACGAGTGGTGGACGTGTTCTATCTGTAACAGGAATAGGCAACACACTTCTCAATGCCAAGGAAGTCGCTTATCAAGGAATTGCTAAGATTTCTTTTGAAAGCGCTCAATTCCGGCGGGACATTGGGCATCGCGCCCTGTAGCATACTGACCCGTGTCGAAGGTTAGCCCTCCATTTGGACGTTTTACAGAACCTGCGCCGGGTGACCAAGCTCCGGCCTTCGTGCGTTATCTACTTGCGTTTGTAGCCGTGGGCATGACTTTTATTCTAGGTGGAGCTTGCTGTTACTTTCTTTTATTTCATACACCCTACTTAAACGGAATTAAGCCAGCTTCATCGGTTCAAAACGTGCAGTATCCCCAGGAGTTCATGGGAGGAAAAACAGGATTAGACGGATCCCCCCCAAGACTACCCACACCACCTCCTCCCCGCCTTCAGCAGCACCTAAAGCCCCAAGAGAACGAGATTGAAGAAATCATCGATATCTTGCGGGCCCAGTATATGGAACCGCAAACCATCCTCGTCGAACAACTCGATGAGAATGCTTTGCAACAATTGGTAAGCGCCCCAGATCGGTTTGCTCGCCTCAGTGTCGAACCTGCTCTTTCTCCCATTCGAGGAAGCCGCGATCTAATAGAAACCTTGCCCCATAATATCGCATACTGGCGCCCCATACGATTGGAGCCCGAAAATATTAAGCGTCTGACTCAGCAATGGGCTGTCTGGAAAAGTGGACCGGCAACGGGGCTAATACTAGATCTTCGCTATTTCCGAGACGGTAATAACTACGACGGAGCCACGTCAGCCGCTTCGTTATTTCTATCTCCCGAATTATCGTTGTTCAGCATCCAAAAACTAAACATGCCGCAACAAGTCTTTCAAGCGAACCGCCAGCCTCTAGAAGTTGCTAGAGATTTTCCGATCATTATTCTTGTAAATGCCTTCACCCGGGGGGCTGCCGAAATCTTGGCTGTCACGCTTCGCGACAAAGCGCAAGCTTTGGTGATTGGTCAATCGACAGCTGGGGAAGGAGGGCTATATACTGAAAACCGTCTAAGCTCTGGGCGTTTTTTGCGCCTTGCTTCTGCCCGAGTCAATCTGAGTAATGGAACCGATATGTTGGGACGTTCTGTCCATCCCGATATATCAATATCCGTTGCTCCCCAGAAAGACTGGATCGCGTTTGTGGCAGGATATAGCAAACAGCTTAATTATTTGGTAGATGAGCCGGAGGTTTCGAGAACTGAGGAAATCTCTATTGAGCAAGAAACCGACGCAGTGAAAGAAACCCTCAATCGAATAGATAGAACCTTACAGGGAGCCATGGATATTATCCGAGCAATTCAAGCCGACCGCCCTTTACCAACGCAGCTTCCAGAATCTGAACCATCAACTCCTCAAGTCTCTAATTGATCTTTGACCTTGATTGTGGTCAGGTTGAGTTGGAATTGCTGAATCATGAAGAATATTGTTTTTGTCTGTACAGGTAACATATGCCGTAGCCCCATGGCGGAAGGACTCCTTAAGCACCGAATTGAGGGCCAAGAAAACGTTTCCGTTCAATCAGCCGGTCTTGCAGCAGGAACTGGCTTACCACCCAGCGAACATGCGGTTTCAGTTATGAATGAACTCGGCATCGATATTACCAACCAAGCAAGTCAGCCGCTTACCGAAAAGCTCATTCGAGAAGCCGATCTCCTCTTTGTGATGACCTATGGTCATTTAGATAGTATGCTTATGCACTTTCCCGAAGCCTCCGAAAAAACCTTCCTAGTGCGACAGTTTATAACTGATACAAAGCTTTCGAATTTCGAAGTCAGTGACCCCATCGGGCAATCCATCAACATCTATCGGCGCTGCCGAGATGAGATTGCAGAGGCAATGGACTCGGTCCTAGAGCAGATTAAAAAAATATAAGTCACCAGCAGTTTGGGTTGGAAAATCAGCAGACCATCGCTATCTTTTCAAAATGCCGATCCTTGAAACTGTAGCTCCTTCCCTCTTCGAAACCGATCCTGAAATTGCCAAGCTCATCGACCTAGAGCAAGATCGCCAACGCCAAAACATCGAACTCATTGCATCCGAGAACTTTACGAGCCGAGCCGTAATGGAAGCTCAAGGTTCTTGCCTGACCAATAAGTATGCCGAAGGTTATCCCGGCAAGCGGTGGTATGGAGGCTGCGAATTTGTTGATGAAGCCGAGTCTTTGGCAATCGAACGTGCAAAAGAGCTTTTCGGAGCCGATCACGCCAATGTGCAGCCACACTCCGGCTCGCAAGCAAATATGGCTGTCTATTTCTCCGTTCTTCAACCTGGGGACAAGATTCTTACCATGGATTTAGCGCATGGAGGCCACCTCACCCATGGACACCCCATGAATTTTTCTGGGAAGCTTTACGAGGTGAAACATTACGGTGTCGAAGCTGATACCGGCATGATTGACTACGATAAATTGGAGGCTTCTGCTAATGAATTTAAACCAAAAATGATTACCGTAGGAGCCTCTGCCTATTCACGAATCATCAACTTCGAACGTATGGGAGAAATCGCACGCTCGGTAGATGCTTACCTGTTTGCTGACATTGCCCATATCGCCGGTCTCGTTGCTACGGGTGAACATCCATCCCCGGTGCCTCATGCTGATTTTGTTACAACGACAACCCATAAAACCCTTCGAGGCCCCCGTGGTGGGCTCATTTTGTGCAAAGAAGAACATGGCAAGGGAGTCGACGCCCTCGCATTTCCAGGATGCCAAGGCGGACCTCTTATGCACGTGATCGCTGCAAAAGCAGTCTGTTTTAAAGAAGCCTTACAGCCCTCATTTAAAGCATATCAACATCAGGTTCGCCTCAATTCCAAAGCCTTGTGCCAAGGAATGAAGGACAACGGATATAGCATCATCTCTGGAGACACTGAAAACCATGTCATGTTAGTGGACCTCCAACCCAAAAATGTTACAGGAAAAGAAGCTCAAATCGCATTGGACGAAGCCGGTATCACTGTAAATAAAAACGCTGTTCCTTTTGACAAACAGTCCCCCTTTAAAGCTGGAGGAATTCGCTTAGGATCTCCTGCTGCTACCACACGCGGCATGAAAGAAGATGCCATGAGGCAAATCGCTGATTGGATTCACCAAGGGATCGAAAAGCGGGGAAATGACGAGGGTTTGCACGCAATTCGCGAAGAAGTATATCAATTCACTGAAAATTACCCTTTGCCGTACTAAGTGATCAGCCAGCCTAACCGAAAAGCTCGTGAGTAGTTTCCATCCTACTGATGACGTTTGATTTGATCCCTATAGGCAAATCAAAGACTAAATATCATTTAGAATTCGGGAAAATTCAGATTTCAAAGATGCTTGAATCTTACGGTTTCGGATCTCCGAAAGAATCTCTTCTGCGATATCCCAAAAGTCTTGCTTGGCAGAGCCATTCGTAGAGTTTTTGGTTTTGGTCTTTGCCCGCTTTAATAAACGCTCTGCCTGAGGTTGAGCGAGAAACCTTGAAAGAGCTTTTAGATAGCCCTGGCGACACATGAGCCACTCCTCTTCGTAACGCTCAACATCACAATCAACGCTTCCAAGGGAACTCGAGTTATCATACATGTAGACTTTTGAAAGATTTACAAGCATCTCTACATTTTCGGAATCCGAGAGGAAAAAGCTCATAATCATTTCATTACTGCGAACCGTCAGAACGTAGAATCCACCAAACTCAAAACATAGATAGTCCATTTCTCGTTCCGATTGCTTTAAACCTTCCCACATTTCTGACATTTCTTTACAAAACTCGGGAACCTTTACAACCGGGTTAACATTGGTAAAAAGAGAAACGACCATTTCTTTTCCTTTCTGAAACAAAACTCCGGTGACTGAATCGAAACTTAGGAAGTCCTTCAAACCCGCTTTTAAATCCTTATAACTCATTTATAGGCTCCTGAGTTTGTTAAAGGAAGATTCAGAACGTAGCACTTCAAACTGAGTCGGTTCTCCTCGTTTATAGTATTGAGTCTGGCCAGATTCGCGAAACCCAACTCCACGAAACGTATCCCCACCTGCAAGCCTGCTGAACTTTTCCCCATAATGCGTGAGATATCCAAACTCTTTAACGAAAAATGCTTCTTCAGATTCCTCGTTCACAGGATCCTTCAAATCTACGGCAACTCGTCCTCTCAAAGCTATAACCCCAGAGTCAATTTTTGATGATTCATCGAGATCAAAAGCCAAATTCATTAACAGTTTGGTTAGATTCTGGCGGATTGAACAGCGTTTGTCCCATAGCTCATCCGTAAGTTCGTAAGAAACTTCAGACCGACGAGCAACCTCCAAGAGTGCAAGCCGATCCCACTCATTTGCAAACTGACAATTGATGATCTCACCGTCAACGAACGTAATATAGCCAGTTTCGTTGGTAAACCAGTCGGATAGTTGCAATGTTCCTGTAGCTCTTCGTCCGTTGTAGTATTGGAGGAGATTAACAATGTTATTATCTCCTTGGGTCATCACACCTTTCATAAGCTATCCTCCTTCGTAAATTTATTTTATAAATATTATAATTTTCTTA
>JBCCKK010000114.1:0-9676 GCA_039027395.1 Verrucomicrobiota bacterium
AAGCTGACGGGGCGTGAAAGCGTTTTGCCGGCTTTGAGGTCAACAACGGACCAATCGCCTTCTTTGGCAGTCGGGTCTGGATAGGCCTCTTTGGTGACAGTGCAGATGCCAATTACCGCGGGATCTTCGACGCTTTGGTAGAAGAAGACTTGATCCCCTTTTTTCATGGATCGTAAGTTGTTGCGGGCCTGATAGTTGCGGACACCATCCCAATAGGTGACCTTATCCTTAACAAATTCACTCCAGGGATATTTTGAGGGTTCTTGTTTTACCAGCCAGTAGGAAATTCCAGATTTCGCCATTCATCTTCAATAACCGCAATTTCTCTAAAAACAAGGCTAAGCCTGCGACTTTGTCGATGACTTTAGAAGGGGTGAGCTTCAGAGGAAGTATTCCTGAAAAGGACTTGCAAAGCAGAAGGGTATCCCTAGGTTTTTGGATCTTATGTCACAACACAAAAGTTTACGCGGATCCAGTAAGATCATCATCAAGCGCAACGTTTTGAAACGTTTTGAGCGAGTTGAGCTGCTCAAAGAGCGGGGTGAATGGAAAGACGGTGATTCGCCAGTCGGGCTTCGTAAAACCAAGCCAGAAGATTGATCTCATTGGATAGCTCCCGGTCGGGCTCCTAGACGAATCTCGTGCGCATTAACCGTTATCTGGCCTCTGCGGGATTGGGCTCACGCCGATCGTGCGAACAGCTCGTTTTGGATGGGAAAGTTCGTGTAAATGGCCAGCTTGTCGAAGATCTTGCGACGACAATACAATCCGGCGATGTCGTAAAGGTCGGTGGAAAACGTCTAGAACTTGAACAACGCTTGGTTCTTGCCCTCAACAAACCCAAGGGGGTGATTTGTTCTCGTGAAGATTTGGCAGATCGGCCCACAGTGTTCAAGGTGTTGCCGCAAAGTGGGCCACGCTTATTTTATGTGGGACGACTGGATAAAGATACTGAAGGTTTATTGATTGTCACCAACGACGGGGACCTCGCTCAACAGCTGAGTCACCCGAGACACAAGGTGTCCAAAACGTATGAGGTTGGCATCAAACCTAAATTGGATCGTGCGCACATTCCCAAGCTACTAAAGGGCCTGCATATTGAACCCGGGTTTGCTCGAGCAGACGAGGTGTTTCTGATCTCGGATTACTTGGTGAAGGTAGTACTTTCTCAGGGACTCAAACGCCAAATTCGTTTGATGTTTAGCAAGCTGGGATATCGGGTGAATTATTTAAAGCGCACTCAAATTGGAGGGTTGCGTTTGGGACGTTTGAAGTCGGGCGAATTTAAAAGACTTTCAGATCGAGATTTAAAGCAACTATTTCAGGACGGCGCCCGTCGGAAACCTTCATTAAGGAAGGAAAAATAACCTATGGCTAAGGCAAAAAAGAAGACGAAGAAAAAGGCTCTTTGGTCGGGACGCTTCTCAACAGGTGTGGATGAAGCAGTTCAGCGGTTTACTCAGTCTGTACACTTCGATTGGCGGCTTTACTTGCAAGATATTCGGGGGAGCCTTGCTCACGCGCGGATGTTACGTGAGATTCAGGTCATTACGGCCGGAGAGCTTAAAGCAATTGAGACCGGTTTGGGACAGATCAAGACTCAGATCGAAAAAGGGCAGTTCAATTGGGACCCTTCGCTCGAGGATGTTCATATGAATATCGAAGCAGCTTTAACCAAGAAGACTCCTGCAGGTGCAAAATTACACACGGCACGTAGTAGGAATGACCAAGTTGCAACCGACATGCGGCTTTGGGTGAAAGAAACAATCGTTCAACTGACCGAACAAACCAGCGGATTACAACGGGCACTGGTCGATCTCGGTAGAAAATATGAGAATGTGTGTATACCGGGATATACCCATTTGCAACGAGCTCAGCCCATTTATTTTGCACACCATCTGTTGGCGTATGTGGAAATGCTGGAACGGGATAAGAGCCGTTTGATCGATTGCGGCAAAAGAACAGACGTACTACCTCTCGGATCGGGGGCGTTAGCGGGAACAACGATGCCTCTGAACCGTAAATTTGTTGCAAAAGAGTTAGGATTTGCTGCGATTTCTCAAAACTCGTTGGATGCGGTGAGTGATCGGGATTTCATTGTAGAGTTAACGTTTGTGTGTTCCATGATCATGGTCCATCTGTCCCGATTTGCTGAGGACTTAATTCTGTGGTCGAGTGCTGAGTTTAACTTTATTCGGATTGGAGATTCATTCACGACGGGATCCAGCTTGATGCCCCAGAAGAAAAACCCAGATGTTGCCGAGCTTGTTCGTGGAAAGTCGGGACGGGTAATCGGGGATGTTCAATCGTTGCTAGTCCTGTTGAAAGGCCTCCCCATGACTTACAATCGTGATCTGCAGGAAGATAAAGAACGTTTATTTGACGCGGTTGATACGACGCAGGATGCACTTATCTTATCCGCAGGCATGGTGGCTGAAACACAAGTGCTCGAGCATTGTTGCTGTGATGCGGTAAAAGATCCGCTTTTATTTGCCACTGACGTTGCGGATTACTTCGTGAAGAAAGGTGTTGCCTTTCGCCACGCTCACGAAATCGTCGGAAAGGCCGTGGCTCTAGCAGAAGAAAAGCACCTGATTTTAGATCAATTACCGCTTAATGAGTGGAAAAAGGTGTCGTCCAAAGCAGATGCGAAGCTGTATGAATGCTTCGATTTGGATAAAGCCATGTCACAGCGTATCGTTGTAGGCGCTCCTGGTCGAAAGCAGGTGCAACAACAGTTGAACCGCTGGGAAAAGAAATTAGGTTGAGAAATAAGATGGATACACAGTCATTAAGTCAATTAGCCAAGAAAGTCGGTACTCCGTTTTGGGTATATGACGCTAAAGAATTGCGCCAGAGAATAGCAGATGTCGTCGCGCTTACGGATGCGCCAGGCCTACAAGCCCGATACGCGATGAAGGCCTGTCCTCTGCGTGTGGTCTTGGAAGAAATGAAACAGGCCGGTCTATGGATTGATGCGGTCAGTGCGAACGAATGTTTGAGAGCACAAGTGGCGGGGTTTTCAGGCGGTAATGAGCCTCCGACCATTCTGTATACGACCGATGTTTTTCGAGATAATTGGAAAGATGCCGTGTTTGATCAAAAGATTCTTCCCAACGTGGGATCACCCGGAATGCTCGAATACTTGATCAAAGAAGGGTATCGAGGACCTCTAGCAATTCGAGTGAATGTAGGGTTTGGCCACGGACATGTGAATGCGTGTGACACAGGAGGTCCGAGTTCCAAACACGGGATTTGGTGGGAAAACGCTGAGGACTTTGCTCGAAAAGCCAAAGATGCGGGTTGTAATATCGTTATGCTACATACTCATGTGGGGAGTGGCCCCCAGCAGCAGGAGCTGCGCGATAATATGCAGCGGATCGTTGACGTGTTTAGCGATTGGATTTCGGCCTTTCCGGATGTCACAGCAGTGAGTCTGGGAGGAGGGTTGCCTTGGAATTATCGAGAGTACGAACCTTTGGATGTAGAAGCCTTAAAGACGATTCTGATTTCAGGGCAAAAGCGGTTGGAGGAGATTGCTAGCCGTTCAATACGCTTAGAGATCGAGCCGGGTCGCTACCTGGTAGCATCCAGCGGAACGTTGGTGACTCAGGTGACCGATATCAAGGAAACGCAAACCAATGAAAAAGGACAGGGGGTCACATTCAGTATGGTGGATGCGGGATTTGTCGATCTGGCTCGTCCAGCCATGTATGGCAGCTATCACCGAATTACCGTGCCGGGTCGTTCCGGAGAAGAAACGGCGGTCTGTGTTGCGGGCCCGATGTGTGAGAGCGGAGATGTTTTCACTCGGGGAGCGGATGAAATGTTGGAACCTCGTGATTTACCCAAACACGAAATTGGAGATTTCATGTGTCTGCATGACGGAGGCGCTTATGGTTATGCGATGTCGAGTAATTATAACTCGATCGGTAGAGCCCCGCAGGTTTGGAGAGAAGAGGATGGCACCGTTCGTTTGGTTTCTCGCCGTGAGACTTTAGATGATTTGCTGGCTTGTGAGGTAGACGAAGTTTTGTAAGTTGAGGGTCCGATGAAATTGAAGTTTTGGAAAATGAGCGGTGCGGGAAATGACTTCGTTTGCCTCGATAATCGGTCGAAAAAACTCAAGTCGACGAAGAGGCAACGCGAGCGGTTGTGTCATCGCCAATTTGGGATTGGAGCAGATGGGTTGCTGATCATCGAAACCCCAAGAGGGAAAGCACAGGTGGATTACGTCATGCGCTATTACAACGCAGATGGCGGAGAGGCCGAAATGTGTGGAAATGGAGCCCGCTGTTTTGCCCGCTATGTGCAAAAGATAACTCGTACTCGGAAGAAAGCTATTTCATTCTCAACGCCTGCAGGTGTGATTCGAGCTGAATACTTTGGAGAACAAGTTCGCGTGGATTTAACGGAAGTTGAGGGAGGTCGACTCAATATCCCAGTCAAGACATCTCAGGGGAACATGACCGTGCATTATGCAGACACGGGCGTGCCTCACGTTGTTGTTCCGGTGAAGGATGCGGAAACGACGGATATAAAAAAACTTGGACGGGAATTGCGGTTTCACAAGGAATTTGCTCCTCGAGGGGCCAACGTCAACTTCGTGCAGGTTTTGAAGAAAGGCTCGGTTCGCGTTCGCACCTATGAACGAGGTGTCGAAGGAGAAACGCTCGCCTGTGGAACCGGTGTCGCTGCCTGTGCTTGGACGTGTCAGGGACTTTATGGTTTTACAAGCCCGGTTTCACTTAAGGTGCAAGGAGGAGCGACCCTCAAGGTTTATTTTACGGTTGAAGATGGAGATGTGAAGAACCTGAAACTTCACGGCCCTGCAGATTTTGTTTACCAAGGAGAAATTGATGTTTAAAGGAACGATTACCGCATTAGTCACCCCGTTTCGCGATGGGTTAGTGGATACAGAAGCTTATACAAAGCTGATCGAAACTCAGATCGAAGCAGGTCTTGAAGGAATCGTACCGGTAGGGACTACCGGAGAGTCGCCGACCTTGAGTCACGAAGAACATCTGCGAGTTATTGAGATTGCGATCAATCAAGCCAAGGGCAAAACCAAAGTCATTGCTGGAACGGGATCGAACTCGACGGCTGAAGCGATTGAAATGACCCAAGGAGCTGAGCAGCTCGGAGCCGACGGGGCCCTCTTGGTCGCGCCTTACTACAACAAACCGAATCAAGAAGGGCTATATCAACACTTTATGGCGATTGCTAAGAGTGTGGAAATTCCACTAGTCCTGTATTCGATTCCCGGGCGCTGTGTGATTGAAATCGGTGAAGAGACCGTAGCTCGGTTGGCATGTGATGCTTCTAATATTGTTGCGATCAAAGAAGCAGGAGGATCGGTAGATCGAGTGAGCCGTCTTCGTCAGGTGGTTCCTGAAGATTTTGTGATTTTGTCGGGAGACGATAGTTTAACTGTTCCGTTTTTTAGTGTTGGAGCGAGTGGGGTGATCAGTGTTGCATCGAATTTGATTCCTCGCGAAGTCAAAGCCTTGGTCGATGCCGCAGCTTCGGGCGACTTTGCAATAGCTGAAAAGATGCATCGCAAATACTACAAGCTGTTCACCGATTTATTTATGGAACCTAATCCGGTTCCCGCCAAAGCTGCTCTTCACGAAAAAGGTTTGATGAGCGACGAAGTGCGATTGCCTTTAGTCCAGATATCCGATTCCAACAAAGCCCGCTTATTGGAGACCTTGCGTGGCGTTGAGTTTCTATAAACGAGGTGCAGGAAGCCAGAAGTTAATGAGTACAAAAATCCATATGGTAGGGGCAAAAGGTCGGATGGGGCAGGCCATCGTCCATCTTGCTGAAGAGGACGTGAACTTTGAAGTAACGGGTCGAGTGGATACCGGAGACGATCTTTTTGGAGGAATCGAAGACTGTGATGCCGTGATCGATTTTAGTCATCATACAATCACCGAAGAGATCGCTCAAAAGACAGCGGAGGCAGGAAAGATGCTTGTGATTGGCACGACGGGTCACGACGCAACAACTCGTAAGAACGTCTTGAGTGTTGCGGAAAAAATTCCGGTGGTATTTGCTTCGAACTACGCGGTAGGAGTGAATGCGTTGTTCCATCTCACACGAAAAGCAGCCGAAATCATGGGAGAAGACTACGATTTGGAAGTGGTAGAGATGCACCACAAACATAAGAAAGATGCACCCAGTGGCACGGCAAGGACCCTTGCCGAGACATTGTGCGATGTCAGAGGTGTGGATTACAACGATGTCGTCGTCGATGGCAGATCCGGTGAGCCAGGAGAACGCCCTAAAGGGGAAATTGGAATGCATGCCCTTCGCGGGGGCGATGTCGTTGGCGAGCACACGGTGTATTTTGCGGGGGCAGGAGAACGGCTCGAACTTACGATACGTTCGTCATCTCGAGATTCCTATGCGAGCGGGGCTTTGCGCGCAGCAGCTTGGCTGCAAGGAAAGGCGCCACGCGAGTATTCCATGCTTGAAGTCCTAGGGATTGAGTAAATCGGGATCTCAATTGTGTCTCGGATAGGAGCGTGGTAGGGTGCTGCACGTGAAGCTTCAGGAGCTTTTTTCTGAGACCTATGATTTCCTGTTAACCAATCAGGTTAACTCGCCTCAACTGCAAGCGGAGTCGATTCTGGTTCACGTCTTGAGTTGTAGCCGAGGTGATCAGGTAGACTCGGACACGGAATTAGTGATTACCGAAGAAGAAAAGAAGCGGGTGCAGATGTTGGCAGCTTCTCGGGTGGAACTCACTCCTATGGAATATTTTCGCAAGCCGCTGAACTTTGCTGGAATCCAAGTTCGATGCTCTCCGAAGGCATCAATTCCACGACCTGATACGGAGGTGCTGGTCGATTTAACGGTTCGGCATCTTAAGAACGAGCCAACAGGTCGGATTTATGATGTGGGAACCGGTGTTGGGGCGATTGCACTTGCTTTGGCGAAACAACTCGACGATTGGGAAATTGTGGGAATGGATATTACGATGGGGTGTCTTATGGTTGCCCATTTAAATACTGAGCAGTTTCTTCCTGAGGCAAAAGATAGGATCCGCTGGGAGCTTTATAATCTTTTGGATGAAGTGGAGAAAGAAGCCGAATGTGTTGTGGCCAACCTCCCTTATGTCTGCAGTGAGAACTTGGAATGTGATGAAGGAGAAATTTCGGCCGACCCAAAGGAAGGATTGGATGGAGGCGAGGATGGCCTAGATCTGATTCGTAAAGTGATTCCGCAGGCGGCGTCGCTTAGCCCCAGACTATTTTTAGAAGTCGGACCGTTGCAAGCGGAGTCAGTTGCCGAATTAATGACGCAAGCTGGTTATGAACGTGTTGAAGTGTTTAAGGATTTTCAATCAAGAGAACGATTTGTTTTTGGATTTCAATAATTGTTTGACGACAAAGCCAACCATCGACGTAGTATTATGAAAGTAGGTATAGGTATAGGGTCGAATCTGGGAGATCGGAGGGGTTACCTGGATTCTGCAATCGAAGCACTTCGTTTTTGGGATGAAGACTTACTTGTCGCTTCTTACTATGAAACGGCACCCGTAGATTGTCCTGAAGAGTCGATGCCGTTTTTGAATACAGTGGTTCTTCTGAATTACCGTGGAGGGCTTTTTGGATTGTTAGCGGACCTGCAGCGATTGGAAGCGGAAGCAGGACGGAAATCCATTTCTGAGCGTAAGCTCAATAGCCCACGCCCTTTGGATCTGGATATTCTTTTTTGTGAGGATGTTTCGCTGAAAACAGACGTTTTAGAGATTCCCCATCCACGGATGTGGGAGCGCATCTTTGTTTTAGAACCGTTGGCAGAAATTTTTCCTGAATACATTCATCCCAATGGCGGTCCAATTATTGGAGAACAACTCGAAGTTCTCAAACAACAGGAGCACGATCAGATATGCAAGAAGATCAATTAAAAGTCACAGATATCGCGCGTTGGCCGGAGTCTAAATCACTTTTGGCCGTGACCGCATACGACTATCCCATGGCTCGCCACTTAGACGAAGCCGGTGTGGATATTCTTCACGTGGGCGATTCGTTGGGCATGGTGGTTCTTGGGTTGGAAGACACTACAGGGGTCACCATGGCTGACATGATTCGGGCAACTGAATCGGTGGCGCGAGCACGTAAACGAGCATTGATTACGGCAGACCTTCCCTATGGCAGTTACGATTCACCCAATGATGCTGTCAAAAATTCACAGCTGCTTATGAAAGCGGGAGCCGATGCAGTAAAGATGGAAGGTGGTTCATCGATTATCGAACAAATCCGGGCGGTTCTCGCAGTAGGAATTCCAGTCCAAGGTCACTTGGGTATGTTGCCTCAGCATATTAAGGAAGAGGGAAAATATCGGAAGAAGGGTAAGAAGTCGGAGGAAGCTGAAGCGATTTATAAGGACGCGCACTTATTGGAAAGTGAAGGGGTGTTTTCGATCATTCTGGAAGCGGTCGTAACGGATGTTGCGGAACGAATTACCCAAGAAATTTCCGTTCCGACCATTGGCATTGCTTCGGGAAAAAGAACCGATGGGCAAATTCATGTGCTTACCGATATCATCGGTACCACGCCTTGGTTTCAATTCCCTCATGTAAAACCAGAGATGGATGGAGCTAGACAGATTCGTGAGGCGATTCAAGCAGTTCGAAAAAAAATGGAACCGAATGCTTGATCCAAAGATTTAGCCGGCAAAGACAAAAGCGGGCTTGCCAGAAACGCCAATATCACGAATTACAAAAAGTCGGCCGGCGAGTTCCTCGTCTTTTGAACCATTGATTCCCGTTGTGACATATAAGTCATTGCCATTGGGTCCTCCAAAGGCACAGGCTGTGGTTTCCATGCACGGAAATTCAATTCGTTGGAGTTGCTCACCGGTATCGGGATCAAACCGAACCACACATGAGCCGTGGCAGAAGGCGATCCAGAGATGACCATTCGCATCAATGGCCATACCGTCAGGGGAGGCGTCGATGGCTCCGGTCGAAAAGGCTTCTCGTTTGTTGGTGAGTTCCCCGGTCTCGGAACTGTAATCGAAAGCAAGTACGAGTCGGGTGGGAGTATCGATATAATAGCAGGTTGCAGCATCGAGAGACCAAACGATTCCATTGGAGTTGGTCACTCCCTTGTAGGCAAGGTGGCAACTGAGGTCAGGATCCAATCGATAGAGACTAGCAGCTCCTGTGGTTTTGTTCATTGAAATTGAGCCACCGAAGGCGCGCCCGTCCGGAGAGCATTTGCCATCGTTAATACGATTGGTTTCGATATCGGGCTCCGGATTGTGAATATCTGTAGTTTCACCAGAAGTCGTATCGAGATAGAAAAACCCACGGCCACCGCCACAAAGCAGTTTTCCTGACTTACAGGGAACCACGAAACCCACTTGCTGATCGACGCTCCACTCTTTTTCTTCTCCCGTGTTCGGATCAAAGCTCAAAACGGCTTGTCCTGCGATATCCACATAATACAAAAGATTGTTATGCCATACAGGGCCTTCTCCCCATTTCGAAACTCGAGTGCCAATAGGTTCTGGATTCATCATCCGGGGAGTACACACCGTAGCTGACTAAGGTCAAGCAATCCTCCTGCGGGCATGGTAGATTTGCCATAGGCTTGTTTAGCTTCTCATATCTTTGATCTACAGTTCTCATTGGTGATGCCTTTAGAAGATGTGGAGGTCG
>JBCCKK010000115.1:0-9631 GCA_039027395.1 Verrucomicrobiota bacterium
CTGGAAAGTCCTGGTATGGCGACTTTTTCCGCGTTTCTCGTGAGCAAAACTACGGGCGTCTGTTTGAAGTACCTGACTTTGTGCCCGGCTCATCGGCTGAGCTGACTGCGAGAATGGCTTTGCGTGCTGATGTGATCAACCGATCAAGTTTCTGCTCTTCCCAAGGGAGCCCAAGTCGAAATTGAAGCGGTAGCATTAGTTAAGGGGTAAACATGGAAGGTGATGCGCTGCTAGGTAAGTTTAAAGAAGCGGGAGCCCTGTTAGAAGGACATTTCCTTCTAAGGTCAGGTCTCCACAGTCGACAGTTTTTTCAATGTGCGCAGTTGTTGAAGTATCCCGAGCTATGTTCTGAGATTTGTGCTGCATTGGCGAAAAAATGTGAGGAGATCGAAGCGGATGCAGTGATCTCGCCGGCTCTAGGGGGGATATTAGTAGGGCATGAAGTTGCTCGCCATCTTAGTAGGCCTCATATTTTTGCGGAAAAGAAGGGGGGGGCTTTAGTAATGCGCCGTTTTGAAATTCCTGAATTCGCAAGGTATTTAGTTGCTGAAGATGTGGTTACAACAGGGAGTGCGGTCAAAGAGGTTTGTCATATCGTCCGGCATGGGGGAGCTGAAGTAGCCGGCGTGGCTTCGATCGTGGACCGAAGCGGGAATAATCCTCCAGATTTTGAAGCTCCTTTCATCAGTCTGCTAAAAATGAAAGTAGAGACGTTCCAGCCGGATGAATTGCCTGACGACCTCAAGAGTGTTCCAGCTGTAAAGCCGGGCAGTCGTTAATCCTTCTTTGGCTGAACCTGCTCTTGAAGGTTTTTAGGGGTTAGTCTCTTGAGCGGCTTGATTGCCGCCATTGTGAAGAGTGTGCAAAATATCATAACGGCAGCATTTCCGGCCAAGACGATTAAGGTCCATTGACTATCCAGTCTATCGGCGATCCATCCATAAATGGGAGGAGCGGCTGCCGTAGATAATACGGCGACTGCATTGATCGCTGCTTTAGCCCGTCCAATGACCTCAGGTCCATACAATTCTACCAACGCTGTTTTGTCGACAACGGTGCTAGCCCCCATCGAAGCCCCAGATAGGAAAAAAAAGAGCAGGAGACCCTCCGCAGGGATTCCGGGAATAGCAAGAATAAGGGCACCTAGCGCCATAGGCGCTTTAATTACGGCGATGTAAGGCAAAGCTTTTCTTTGAGAAAGCCAGCTGCCGGTTCCGAGAGAAAAAAGAGCCCTACTAATAGCAAAGGCACTCAGACCGGTTGCCCAATGCCAGATTGTCCATCCTGTTTCACTCAAGAGGTACGTTTGATAGAAGAGAAAACCGGTAAGGCAAAATGGAACACTAAAGATGTGAGGAGCTAGCCACCATAGTCTTTGATCGCTCCAAACTTTGCTGGAGGCAAAGGGATTTGTAATAGATGACTCTTTTTTCGTAGGTCTAAGGTCGTCGTAGCTTCTCCCAGACCAAACAAGAACTGGCAGAACGCAAAGGAGTGTCATTGTGCCTAACCCCATCCAGACCTGATTCGCCGAATACTGAAGGAGAAGCGTTGTTAGAATAATGGGGAAGGCGGCTTCTCCTATAGGAAATCCTAGCGATGTAATAGCATATGCTGCGCCTGGTCGGGATGGAAAACGTTTAGCAACAGCGACACTTGAGGCGTGGGGCATGAGTCCCTGGCCGGCCCAGCGTACAAGAACGAGCGCGACAAAGAGACTGATAGGATTGCTTGCAAAAGAGGCTACAAAGCAAGCTGTGATGAGCACGCCCGTGCATATCAAAGAATAGCTTTTGGGAGAAAGACGGTCGGCATAGTGGCCCATCAGAGCTAAAAATGTCGCACTAAGGATAGTTGCAACCGAATAGAAACCACCGGCCCTTTCCAGAGAAACTCCAGAAGCCAGAGCCATTCCAGGTAAAACGAGTGAAATAAAAAAGGTTTGTCCGTAACTCGAGAGAAAATTGAGAATTGTAGCAAACGATATCGATTTTCGATGTTCCTGGAACAGACCCAGATAGTGGCTTCCCGATATGGTTTCCGGAGTTTTCGATGAGTCTTGTGGGTTCATGAACGAACGCTGAACCGTAGACTTAGAATTCTCGTAATCAATCACGAAGACAACTCGTTTCCCCGGTGGATATGAATTTGAAATGAATTGGATTTAGATCAAATTGTTGGGATTTCCCCCTTGCCAATCGGCAATATGACCATCATCTTCTCTAGGCTGATGTATAGGCAAAAATGGAAAAAGTTCACATGGAACCTAAGCTCCCTTCCGGGCGAAGATAGCATTGCAGAGATTAAGGGTGATTTACGTCTGGCCGAAAAGGAAGATCGGGAGGCTTGCTGGGATATTATCGAACGTTCTCTGATGACAGAACGGGCTTGGGGAGGCGAGATGGATGGTAAAGTCGTGGAGTTTAAAGAGCTCTTTCCGAAATGCTTTGGAACTGATGTTTCTCAGGAAATTATCGTTTGGGAGGATGGGCGCCGCTTGGTTGGTTTAAGCGCTATCAATCTGGATCGCGAGTCGGGTAGGCAATTAATTTCCGGAGTCTGCGTTTTTGAAGAGTATCGATGCCGTGGTGGAGGAAATGCGCTTCTTCTCCGGAGTTTACATCGCCTGAAAGAGAAAGGGCTATCTGAGGCTTCGGTAGTGACCTTGGACAATGTGACGGCAGCTAAATACCTCTATCCCAAGTTCGACTCGAAGAACGAAATCCTTAGTGAGCTTCCCGCCTGGGAAGTGATTGCCGCAAAATAGATTTCAGGAATGTCGCGTTCCGCAAACAGCTACGATTTTGTAGTCCTAGGTGGAGGCAGCGCCGGATATGCTGCAGCTCGCACTGCAAGAGATCTTGGCCTCAAGACGGCTGTTGTTGAAGGAGGGGAACATGTCGGGGGGTTATGCATTCTCCGGGGATGTATGCCGACTAAGGCCTTGTTGGAGACGGCACATCGTT
This sequence comes from Verrucomicrobiota bacterium, assembly GCA_039027395.1. Lineage (GTDB taxonomy): Bacteria > Verrucomicrobiota > Verrucomicrobiia > Methylacidiphilales > JBCBYL01 > JBCCKK01. Next base: position 2,967 of record JBCCKK010000115.1, read on the forward strand.
TTCATGAAATTCGGAATGCTAGTGAATTCGGCTTACGAGTAGGTAGTGCGAAGGTTGACTGGAAGAAGGTGGTTAGCCGCAAAGACCGGCTGATTGAGGATTTTGCTAGCTATCGCCGTGGCCAATTGAAATCGGGAGAGTTTGACTTCTTTCGAGCGTATGGAGCATTTGCGGATGCTCATACCTTGAATCTTACACCGGTGGGAGCATCTGAAGAAAAAGTTCCTAGATCGATTAAATCGAAAACTTTTTTGATCGCTACAGGATCGCGAATTACGCCACCTCCGGTTCCTGGCTTAGAGGCGGTTAAATACCTGACGAGTGATGATGCAATTCATCTAACAAAACCTCCGAAGTCATTGATCGTGTTAGGTGGTGGGCCGATCGCTATCGAATTTGCCGATTACTTTCAAAAGATGGGTGTTCAAGTGACGCTGTTACAGCGCAGCTTGCATATTCTCAAAAACCATGATGAGGATGTGGCTTCCGAGGTAGAGCAGGCATTTCGGGATTCTGGAATGAAAGTGATCACTGGAACTCGCCTGATTCGGGCGGCTGTTGTTGGTAAGAACAAAGTGGTCTACTACGAGCAGCAGGGAAAGAGCAAACAAGTTCGAGCTAAGGAAATCCTTTATGCATTAGGTCGCGAGCCGAATACTTTGGGACTTAATTTGCAAGCGGCGGGCGTGAAACTCAGACAAAAAACGATTCGAATCAACCGTCAGATGCAGACAAATCAGCCCCATATTTTCGCGGCTGGAGATGTCTCTGGGCCTTATGAAATTGTTCATGTGGCGATCCAACAGGGAGAGGTGGCGGCGAATAATGCGGCAGTTCACTTGGGGGAGAGCAAGATTAAACCAAAGACGATGGACTACCGGGTTCCTATGGAGGTGGTATTTAGTCAACCCGAGGTCGCTTCCGTAGGATTAAATGAGAAAGCTGCAAAATCTTCTGGGAAGGATGTGATTTCGGCAAGCTATCCGTTTAATGATCATGGGAAATCGATGATTATGGGCGCAAAGTTTGGTTTTGTGAAATGCATAGCAGATCGAAAGTCCGGTCGGATCGTCGGGGCTCAGATAGTTGGACCGAACGCATCTGACTTGATTCACGAGTTCGCGGTGGCCATTACGTTGCGAATCACTGTCGAAAAATTTCTGCAGGTTCCCCATTATCATCCGACCCTGGCAGAGATCGTTACTTATCCGGTTGAGGAAATTGCAGAGAAACTTGGTAGAATTTAGTTTTTTCTGCGATTTCAAGAGTTTTTTATTTTCTTATTTCCCAAGACGCTAGAGTTCTATCCTTAAATGTCATCGCAAATCAGAGTTCGTTTTGCCCCATCACCTACAGGGCTGTTTCACGTAGGGTCCGCTCGTACCGCATTATTCAACTGGCTATATGCTAGGAACACCGGAGGCGTATTTGTTTTGCGGATCGAGGATACGGACCATGAGCGCAATACGCCTGAAGCGTTGGAGGCTTTAATAAAAGGGATGCGCTGGCTCGGGTTAGACTGGGACGAGGGGCCGGAAGCGGGTGGTGATTATGGTCCCTACTTCCAAAGCGAACGCACCTCGATTTATGACGAATATATTGAGAAGTTGAAGGCTTCGGGGCGGACTTACGAAAAGGACGGAGCTCTTTATTTCAAGCTTGAAGGGGAACGCTATACAGAATTTGATTCCCATCTTGGGCGGGAGGTGGAAAAGGTTAAGTCGGCTCCGCAGGTCATTGATGATATGATTCGGGGGCGAGTCGAACGCGCTGAGGAACGGGATTTTGTGATCGTTCGTTCTTCAGGAGAGCCCGTTTTTCACTTGGTGAATGTGGTGGATGATTTGACGATGGGAATTACCCATGTGATTCGAGGTGAAGATCATCTTTCGAATACGAGCAAGCACTGTGAGTTATTTCGAGCGTTGGGTGAGGAGCCTCCCAAATTTGCTCACATTCCTTTGATTCTTAAATACAGTGGTAAGGGGAAAATGAGTAAGCGAGATGAAGGAGCTTTGGTCGAACAGTATATCGAGCAGCACTATGTTCCGGATGCGGTGCGCAACTACCTCGGTTTGTTGGGGTGGTCTCCCAAGAACGACCAAGAAATATTTACTGGCGATGAGATGATCCGTGAATTTAGTTTCGCCGGAGTATCTCAATCAAATGCGAAGTTCGATCACGACAAATTGACGCATATGAATGCTGAGTATTTGAGAGCAATGCCAGCCGAACAGTTTGTAGAAATGGCAAAACCCCTATTCTCGAAAGATGGAGATGCCTTAAAGGATTTGTCCTACTTCTCGGATGTCATCCGTTTGGTGCAACCGAAAGCCAACCGTTTGACAGAAGTTGAAGGGTTGGTCGGATACTTTTTTGGTAACGAGTACCCAACGGATGCCAAGGTGGCTGATCGATTGGCTAAGAAGGGGGATCCCAAAGAAAAAGCATCAGCAGTGCTTGATGTTTTTGAAGAATCGGAGGACTGGAATGCGGAGGAGTTGGATTCAACTTGCGAGGCATTAGCAACAAAGAGTGGTGGCAAAAAGTTTGATTACTTTCCTGTTCTTCGCTTTGCCGTTTCAGGAGTGGGTGGCGGCCCTGATCTAATGCCAATGCTTGAAGTAATGGGTAAGAAGCGAGTTACGAACCGACTAAAGGCATTTATTGAAAGCTGAGTTATGAGTGAAACACCAAGCGAACATTTTATTCGGCAGATTATTAGAGAGGACGTTGAGTCTGGGAAACAGGGTGGCAGTGTTGTCACTCGCTTTCCTCCTGAGCCGAATGGTTATCTTCATATCGGGCATGCGAAGGCAATTTGTTTGAGCTTTGGCATGGCTAATGAGTTTGGAGGGCGATGTCACTTACGCTTTGATGATACGAATCCGGAAAAAGAAGACATTGAGTATGCGGACTCAATTGAGCGGGATATTCAATGGTTGGGTTTTGATTGGGATAAGCATTTATATCATGCCTCTGATTACTTCAATCAGTTCTACGATTTTGCGGTTCGACTCATCAAGTTGGAAAAAGCTTATGTTTGTGAGTTAACCGCAGAGCAACTACGCGAGTATCGAGGAACACCTACAGAACCATCCAAACCCAGCCCTTGGAGGGACCGAAGTATTGATGAGAATCTGGCTTTGTTTGAAAAAATGAAAGCGGGGGACTTTGAGGAAGGCTCTCATACACTGAGAGCTAAGATTGATTTAGCATCTCCAAACATGCACTTGCGTGACCCTGCGATCTATCGGGTTCGCAAAGCGGAGCATTGGCGCACAGGAAACGACTGGTGTATCTATCCAATGTATGATTATGCGCACTGTGTTTCGGATTCTTTGGAAGGGATTACACACTCTTTGTGTTCTCTTGAGTTTGAGGTGCACCGCCCTCTTTACGATTGGTTCCTAGAGACGTTAGACATCTTTCGGTCTCGCCAGTATGAGTTCGCGCGACTCAATCTAACCTATACTGTGATGTCCAAGCGGAAGCTATTGAGCCTCGTGGAACAAGGAGACGTGAGTGGATGGGATGATCCGAGAATGCCAACAATTTCGGGAATGCGCCGCCGAGGAGTGCCGCCTGAGGCTATTCGTAATTTTTGTGAAACAGTTGGTGTTACCAAATTTAAAAGTCTGACGGATGTTGCAGTGTTGGAACATGAAATTCGATCGGTTCTTAACAAAACTGTCTCGCGCCTGATGGGTGTGTTTAAACCCTTGAAGGTTGTGATCACAAACCTTCCTGAGGATTACGAAGAAGAGCTGGATGCAGTCAATAATCCTGAAGATGAAGCTGATGGATCCCGCAAGGTTCCGTTCAGTCGAGAACTCTATATTGAGAAGACAGATTTCATGGAAGACCCTCCCAAAAAATTCTTCCGATTAGGGCCTGGGCGGGAAGTGAGATTGCGGTGGGCTTACTTCTTAAGATGCGAGGAAGTAATCAAGGATGATTCTGGAGAAATCGTTGAGCTTCGCTGTACGATAGATCCTGAGACTCGTGGGGGAGATGCTCCTGATGGGCGGAAGGTCAAAGGAACCATACACTGGGTTTCGGTGAAGCACGCAGTATCGTGCGAAGTCAGAATGTATGATCGCCTATTTAAAGTGGAACAGCCTGATGAAGATAAGGGAGGGGATTTTCGTGAGCACTTGAATTCAGACTCACTGGAAGTTACCAAGTGTTTTGCTGAACCGGCTGTTGTGGCGCATGATGTGGGTTCTCGCTTTCAATTTGAGCGTATTGGTTATTTCTGTGTGGATCCAGATCATATCGAAAGTAAGCACCCTATATTGAATCGAACGGTCGGACTAAGGGACTCCTGGGCCAAGATTGCTGGAAATAAATAGAATCGACTGATGACGTTAGCGAACAAAATTACGTTAAGCCGGATTGGAATGATCCCGATTTTTGTTGCTAGCCTCATGTATTATCAAGAAAGCGCTCGTGATAGCGAGCCCCAAGAGACTTTTCGGTGGTTTGCGGTAGGAACGTTTTTGATTGCATCAGTCTCAGACGCTTTTGATGGCTTTATTGCGCGGAGGTTTAATCAACAGAGTCGCCTGGGGGAGATCTTGGACCCCCTTGCAGACAAGGGGCTTTTGCTTGCTACTTTGATCTCCCTAAGTGCGTTGGACATTTCAGGGTTCTTTCGAATTCCGATTTGGTTTTTTGTGCTCGTGGTGAGTCGGGACGTTTTGTTGATTTCAGGGGTCGCTATTTTGCACTTGTATGGGGATTCGGTTAGAATCTCTCCCCATTGGTCGGGTAGGATTTCAACCTTTGTTATGATGTTCGCTCTTTCAGCGATTTTATTAAAACTTCCCTCGTATTGGTGTAATGTGTTGATTGCTGTCTGTGGGTTCTTCACATCGGTCTCGGTCATTGTATATTTGCTTCGGGGTGTCAATCTTCTGAGCAGCTCCTGGGAAACTCATTCGGAAGGTGCTGAATCATGAAGCCTGTTGTAGCAATTGTAGGTCGCCCTAATGTTGGGAAGTCCGCACTGTTCAACCGTTTAAGCAGAAAACAGATTTCACTAGTCTACGACAAGCCTGGGGTAACACGGGACAGAATTACTTTAGATTGTATCTGGAAAAGCAAGGCTTTTACTCTCGTGGATACCGGGGGTGTTGGACTTGAAGACGACTCGGGATTCGAAGCAGATATCGAGCGTGAGGTTGCCATAGCAATCGATTTGGCCGACGACATCTTCTTTGTAGTAGATGGAAGGGAGGGCGTTACTGCTCTCGACAAAGATTTGGGGCGCCGTTTACGGAGGGCTCGACAGCGCATCTTTCTGGTCGTCAATAAATTGGATTCTTCTAAGCAGGATGATTGGGAGTTTGAATTCTTGGAACTTGGATTTGAGCAGGTGTTTCCTGTTTCAGCTGCGCACGGGAGAGGAATTGCCTTTCTTATGGATGACGTTTCCAAGGACTGGCCCGCTGGAAATGCAGGGGGCTCTGAAGTGCGAAATGATGAGCCTCTCAACATAGCGGTCGTAGGCCGTCCTAATGCAGGAAAGTCATCTCTCATTAATGCACTACTCGATGAGGATCGTGTGATCGTCAGCCCATTGGCTGGTACAACGCGAGATGCAGTGGATGTCCATTTTGAAAATGAAGGCCAAAAATTCTGTTTAGTAGATACTGCGGGAATGCGGAAACGCTCGAAGTTACAGGACCCATTGGAACGGGCAATGACAGCTCGCTCAGCTCATTCGATCAACCGAGCAGATATCTGCGTTCTGGTGATCGATGCGGAACTCGGTGCAGGGGTTCAGGAGAAAAAGATTGCGGGATTGATTCAGAAAGCGGGCAAGCCATGTCTGATTGTTGTCAACAAATGGGATTTGGCTCGGGATGCGAAGGTTTTTGATGCCACCGCGGATCGTGGGGATTTACCAAGCCCAGAAAAGTTCTTAGGTATTTATCGGGATGCTTTGTATAAGGAAATGTTTTTTCTTAAGTACGCCCCGGTTGTTTTTACGAGTGCTTTGGAAAAACGGCGCTTAGGTGGATGGTTTGATGCAGTTCGCGAAATCTGTGAAGCTCGTGAGACGCTCCTCCCGGCTGGTAAACTGAATCGACTAATTGAAGAAGCAACCAAACGTCATCCTCCGGTGAGGGTTAGAAATCGGAGCCTCAAAATTTATTATATCGCGCAAAAGCGTGAGCGTGTTACCTCGACTACATTGGTTGCCTTTATCAATAATCGTGATCTCTGGTCTGACGAGTACCAACGGTTTTTAGAGCAAGCAATTCGCACTGAGTATCCGCTCAAAGGGTGTCCTTTACTTTGGCATCTAAAGGACAAATCTGCTCAAAAATCCCAAAGAGAATCTAAGCCGAAACAGTCGCGAAGAGAAGAGTCTCGCGACTAAAAATTCTAGCGGAAAATCTAAAAATCAATGCTGTCCCCAACTTAAGGTGGCTGTGGCTGCATTTACTTTTTACGTAATTTGTAAGAAATTGATAATCAACGATTTAAAGTATCCAAAAAAATGAAAATTTCGTTGCCGCGCAGTCTGTTTTTTGAGACTATTTCCTGAATATGGCGAATCCTAAAAAGTCCCCAAACACGGCGAGTAAAGCAAGCGATTACGATGCAAGTAAGATCGACAAATTAGAGGGGATTGAGGCCGTTCGTAAGCGGCC
>JBCCKK010000116.1:0-9585 GCA_039027395.1 Verrucomicrobiota bacterium
ATTGATACGCTACTAACTCGAAATCCTATTTTTATTAACCGAACCAAAGATGTGGGTGTGATCACAGGTGAGGATGCGGTAAGTTACGGCCTTACTGGACCGAATCTTCGCGGATCGGGCGTCGACTTCGATCTAAGAAAAAAGAAGCCCTATTTGGGATACGAGAATTTTGATTTTGAGGTGCCTGTAGGTTCTGTTGGCGATTGCTATGATCGCTATCTTGTGAGAATGGAAGAGCTTCGCCAAAGCAATCGAATTCTGAAGCAAGCGATGAAGTTAATTCCTGATGGGCCGATAATGATCGATGATCCAAAGAATGTCCTTCCTAAGAAAGATGAAGTCCTTACTAAGATGGAAGAGCTCATTCAGCACTTTATGGTGGCGACACAAGGGGCGAATGTTCCATCTGGAGAGATTTATTTTGCGGCAGAAAATCCTAAGGGTGAGCTCGGTTTTTACATTAACAGTCGTGGGGGAGGGGTTCCTCACCGTTTAAAGATTAGAGCTCCATCTTTCTGCAATCTAAGTATTTTGCCCAAAATTCTCCCTGGGCACACTGTAAGTGACGTTGTCGCCATTCTTGGGAGTGTCGATTTCGTCATGGGAGAATGTGATCGTTAGTGGAAGCGTAATAATCAGAAAGTGATAGCATGAAAAAATGGTTCAACACATTCGTTGTGGTAACAGTTATGACAGTAATGGTGGCTTGTGGAAATAAGCTGACATCGGATAACTTTGCCAAAATCAAAAATGGGATGACCGAAGAGGAAGTGAAGTCGCTTCTTGGTAAGCCATCTGAAGTGAAATCTGGTGAGATGTTGGGTTTATCTAGTACAACCTTCACCTACAAGAAAGGTGAATCCTCTGCGGTTGTGGGCTTCATCAACGGTAAGGTGACCCATCGAAGCGGATCGTTTGAATAATGAGCACCTCCCAAGTCACTGCTGAATTTGAGAAACAGGTTGATGAACTTGTTTCACATTATCCAGTGTCGAAACGAAGTGCTTCGCTGCCGCTATTACATTTGTGGCAAGAGACTTTTGGTCATATTTCGGATGAAGGTGTGGATTGGATTGCCGAAAAACTTGAGCTTCAACCCATCAATATATTAGAACTGGTAACGTTCTATCCCATGTTCCGCCAAGAGCCCGTTGGGAAACATCATATCAAAATATGCCGAACGCTTTCTTGTGCACTTGGCGGTGCTGATAAGACTCATGCCTGCTTCAAGAAAAGAATTCAAGCAGAAGGCGATGACCACGGCCCATTAACCAGTCCCGACAACAACTACACAGTCGAATTCGTCGAATGCATTGCCTCATGTGGGACGGCACCGGTCGTTATGATCGACGATGATTTTTACGAGAATGTGGGCGAAGAGAAGGTAGACGAACTCCTCAAGAAATACGATTGATTATGGCAGCAGCAGAACGGCGTATTATTTTCAAGAACATTGATAGCCCTGGCTATACCAACGACATTGATTGCTATATTGAGAACGGAGGGTACGAGGTTCTCAAAAAGAGTTTCAAGCTTGAGCAGCAGCAGATCAAAGATGAGGTAAAGAGCTCCCAATTGCGTGGCCGGGGAGGTGCTGGATTTCCTTGTGGAATGAAGTGGTCTTTTATTGATATTAAGAAAGTTCAGAAGCCTGTTTATTTGATTTGCAATGCGGATGAGTCAGAGCCTGGAACCTTTAAAGATCGTCAGATTATCCACAAGGATCCACATCAATTGGTCGAAGGTATGATCATATCCTGCTACGCCAATAACGTAAAACTCGCCTACATCTACATTCGTGGTGAATTTCCTCACGGCGCAAGAATTCTAGAACGAGCTTTGAACGAAGCTCGTGAGAAAAACTTCTTGGGTAAGGATATCTGTGGAAGTGGGTATGATTTAGAAATCTATGTTCACCGTGGGGCCGGAGCTTATATTTGCGGAGAGGAAACAGGATTGATTGAGTCGCTGGAAGGGAAACGTCCATACCCGAGAATCAAGCCTCCTTATTTTCCGGCAGCTCTGGGACTCTACATGTGCCCCACCATCGTAAACAACGTGGAGACACTTTGTAATGTTAAACATGTTATGGATCTTGGTGGGGAAGAGTTTTCAAAAATTGGTAAGCCCAACAACACAGGCACTCGCGTCCTGTGCGTCAGTGGTGATGTGCAAAAGCCCGGTTATTACGAATTTGAGTGTGGAGCTCTCACACTCGGGGAACTGATAAATGACATCTGCGGAGGCGTTCGCAATGGGAATGGTTTGAAGGCTGTGATTCCTGGTGGATCATCGGCAAAAGTTCTGAGGGCAGGAGAGCAATATAAGCTCAAAGAAAAACAGGCAGATGGCTCGATGGCAGAGCGAGAAATCGGGCTCGAGGATATACCACTTGATTTCGATTCGTTGATGGGTGTGGGCTCGATGGCAGGATCCGGTGGCGTGATTGTAATGGATGACACTCGGGATATGGTTGAGTGCTTGGCAAATATTTCTGAATTTTACGCTCACGAGTCGTGCGGGCAGTGTACGCCTTGTCGAGAAGGCTCGCTGTGGATGAAAAAGATTCTTGGACGAATGGCTAACGGCCAAGCGCGCCCTGAAGATGCGGGTCTTTTAAAGAATGTAGCTGACAATATTGCCGGACGGACGATATGTGCGTTTGGGGAAGCATGCTCTTGGCCGGTTCAGAGTTTCGTGACGAAATTTCGTGATGAATTTGAAAGCAAGGCAGAACGCAAGAAACTAACAACCGTCTAAGGCTCATGAGTGCAGCAGAAATAAATCCCTTTAATCACGACATCGCTTCAGGTGATGCTCCGATGTTAAATGTCAATTTCAATGGAGAGTGGATTAAAGTTCCCAAAGGGACAAACGTTGTCGAGGTCACTCGTCAGCAAGGAGAGTTCCTCCCCCATTACTGTTATCACCCCAAACTTTCGATTTCGGGAAACTGCCGGATGTGCCTATTCGAGATGGGAATGCCGAAGTCAGGGCCAGACCGCAAGCCGATTCTTGGTGATGACGGTTTGCCAGTTGATATCAACTGGTTGCCTCGCCCGATGATCGGCTGTGCAACTCAGGTGAGTGAAGGAATGGGAATCCGGACAGATTCGAATCTCGCTCAGGAATGCCGAAAAGGCGTTATGGAATTTCTCTTAATCAATCACCCCCTAGACTGTCCAATTTGTGACCAAGCAGGAGAATGTAAGCTACAGGAATTTTCTAGTGATTATGGTACGGGTGAGAGCCGATTTGTGGAGCAGAAGGTAAAAAAACCTAAGAACGTGGATCTGGGTGAGCGGATCGTTCTTGATGATGAGCGTTGCATTCTTTGTTCCAGGTGTGTTCGGTTTGCCAAAGAGGTTGTAAGTGATGATGTCTTGGGTTTTGTGAACCGAGGAAGTTATAACACGTTGACGGCTCATCCTGGAAAGCGGTTTGATAATAAATATTCCTTGAACACGGTTGATCTCTGCCCGGTAGGCGCGTTAACGACAAAGGACTTCCGCTTTAAGATGCGGGTCTGGTTTCTTAAAGAGACTAAAAGTCTTTGCGGGCACTGTGCTCGAGGGTGCAACGTGACGGTTGGTTCTCGTCAGAATCAGGTTTACAGGTTGACTCCAAGAACGAATGAGGAGGTTAATTCCCACTGGATGTGTGATTATGGCCGCCTTGGGTTCCATTTCCTGCATGATGAAAAGCGACTCGTGACCCCAGAGTCAAAGGTAGGTACCGCCCAATTTCCAACATCTTGGGTAGATCTTTCGCAGCAATTAGGAGAACGTCTAGCCGCGTTTAATGGTAACGAGATTGCTTTATTAGCATCTGCTTCGATGACAAATGAAGAGCTGTTTCTTTTGAAGCAGTTCGCGGATGAGAAAGGAATTACGAGGCGAGATGTCGTTCCAAAATTGGGGGAGTCTGATGATTTCTTAGCCCTTGCTGACCAGAAATCGAATTCAGCTGGAGCTCGCTACTTTGAGATATCGAATGATGGAAAAAACCATGACTCAATTGTTAGTGATATTCGAAGTGGTAAGATTAAAGCTTTGATTTGTTGGCAAGAGGATGCTTCGGATATTGGTCTTACCGCTGAGGATCTCCAGAAGTTAGAGCTTTTGGTCGCTGCGAGCCTGCTTCCAAATAAAACTACCGAGTTGGCCCACTTTGTTTTGCCTGTGGCAGGGTTTGCGGAGAAGAGGGGTTCGACAATCAATCAGTTCGGCAGATTGCAACGTATGAACCAAGCCGTGGCGCTTCCTGGACAAGCTCGTGATGATTGGGAGGCGATACAGGGGATTAGACAGCAGTTGTCTGGTAAAAATGGGATCCATTTTATTGAAGATGTATTTAAACAGATCGCTTCAAGTTATAGCCCATTCTCAAATCTATCGTTGAGCAAGGTTGGGGATTTAGGTGTAGATCTTGAATTGCCTGACGGAGTCTTGAATAAGGATAAAGACTCGAATACGCCAGCGTAGTGGCAAATCTAGGATTTACGGAGACAGACCGATATGAGCGTTGCAGATTGGGTTGGTATTGTATTAATTCACATACAATGTGGAGTTACTGTAGGCGCATTGATGTTTTTCGTCGCTTACAGCGTAATGGCAGAACGTCGGTTCAGTGCTTGGATCCAAGATAGAATCGGCCCAAACCGGGTAGGCATTCCTTTGGGGGGCGTTAAGATTGGTCCCTTTACGGTTCCGAATTGGCGCTTGTTAGGTTTAGGTCAGCCTATCGCTGATGGTTTGAAATTTATTCTCAAAGAGGAAATTACTCCCGGGCACGTTAATAAACCGTACTATTACTTGGCGCCTGCTTTAGCAATGGTGCCTGCCCTCTTAACAATTACTGTAGTTCCCGTTAGTAGTGGTTTTGATTTGCGCCCAATTGGCGAGTTCATTGGAAGCTTTTTTGGTTGGGGGTCTGAGGTAATTGCTAAGTTCGAGTTAGGTGGAGCGATTGCCGATCTCGACGTCGGAATTTTATTCGCTTTCGCGATTATCTCGATCAGTGTCTACGGAATTGTCTTGGCCGGTTGGGCTTCCAATTCAAAATTTCCTTTTCTCGGTGGGATTCGCTCATCGGCTCAGATGATCTCGTATGAATTGACGATGGGATTATCTGTCGTTCCAATATTTCTGATCATCGGAAATTTGAATTTGGGAGAGATTGTCAATTATCAGGCTTACCACGGAGCAATGGCATTTCCGCTCTCTTTAAACATGAGCTGGCAAAGCTGGGTTTTAGCAATCCCTTTGGGATTTGCATTTATCACCTTTCTTATTTCAGCGTTTGCCGAAACAAATCGACTACCATTTGACATGCCAGAAGCCGAGAATGAATTGGTGGGGGGCTATCATACTGAGTATGGGGCAATGAAGTTTGCTCTCTTTTTCCTGGGCGAGTATGCCGCAATGTTGGTTGCGGCTTCTTTTATTGTGACGTTGTTTTTGGGAGGTTGGAGTATCGCGTTTATTCCCTACTTAAATGGCATGAATCTCCAAGGAGGTGAAATTGAGCCTTGGTTTTGGTTTATGGGCTTTGTTCATGTTCTCGTGTTTATATCCAAGATGGCATTTTTCATGTTTTTGTTCATCTGGGTGCGCTGGACGCTTCCGCGATTCCGTTACGACCAATTAATGGACCTTGGTTGGAAAGTCTTCCTACCGCTAGCGTTAGCTAATGTGTTACTAACGGCTTTTCTCATTATGGTTCTGCCCGAAATCGTCTAAGTTATTCTGGCTTGAACGTCTACAAGCTTGGAACTGCTGAAAGAAGACGCTGAGTGTATGAATCTTTAGGATTACTTAAGATTTCCTCCGTAGGCCCTTGTTCAGCCAGCTTTCCCTGATTCATAACGAGCGTGGTGTCGCAGAAGTGCTCAACTACAGCAAGATCGTGGGAGATAAATAAGTAGGTCAGATTGAATTCGGTCTTTAGATCGCTGAGAAGATTAATGATCTGGGCTTGCACGGAAACATCAAGTGCACTAACGGGTTCATCCAAAATCAGAAATTCTGGCTTAACAGCAAGAGCTCTTGCGATCCCAATTCGTTGCCTCTGTCCGCCGCTAAACGCATGAGGAAATCTGTTGAGTGCTTTAGAGTCCAAACCGACTTGTTTTAGTAATTCTTCAATCCGATTTCTTCGTTCCGATTTCGATAATTCAGGTTCGTGAATCCCCAAAGGTTCACCTACAATCTGTTCGACTCGCATTCTCGGATTTAAGGAATTAAAGGGATCTTGAAAGACCATTTGAATACGTTTGCGAAGTGGCTGGAAATCTTTCCGTCCTAGATTTGCCAGTTCTTTCTGGTCATAAACGATAGATCCTTCGCTGACCGGATTGAGTCCAATAAGCGCTTTCCCCGTCGTCGACTTGCCACTACCACTTTCTCCAACGAGGCCAACGCAGGAGCCTTTGGCAACTTCAAAAGAAATTCCATCAACGGCACGAATATAGTCTGTAACACGTTGCAGGATTCCTGAGCGAACTGGGAAATGCACCTTGAGATCTTTCACGGATAGTAGATTCATTTTTGGGTAGCTCCTGAGATTTTATCATAATCGATCGTGGTGAGGCGTTCCTGTTTCTTTCCGAGCTTTGGAATACAGTCGATTAAGGCCTGCGTGTAAGGGTGTTGAGGATTATTCAAAACCTCTTGGGTAGGTCCTTGTTCTACGATATTGCCACGGAACATGACGATCACTCGATCTGCAAATCCAGAAACAATTCCGAAGTTGTGAGTGATTAGCATAATCGCCATTTTGAATTCATTTTTGAGCTCTACTAGAAGTTCCATGATTTCGGACTGAATGGTCACGTCCAGAGCTGTTGTCGGTTCATCGGCTACAAGAAGTTTGGGGCGGCAGGCTAACGCCATTGCGATCATAACTCGTTGTTGCATTCCACCGGAGAGCTGATGCGGGTAGTCGTGCATTCGTTTCTTTGCATTCGGTATTTTAACAAGTTCCAATAGCCGTTCGATTTCATCCGAAATTTCGCGAACTTCAGGACGATGAAGCAGGAGTGCTTCTGAGATCTGGTTATGAATGCTGAATACGGGGTTTAGTGATGTAGACGGTTCCTGAAAGATATAGGCTATCGATTTCCCGCGGAGTTCCCGCAGTTGACTAGTTCGTAGTTCCTGGATCGCGTGGCCACTAAAGTGAATATCACCTTCAATTCGGCAGGTCGGAGGAGGAGGAAGGAGTCGAACGAGGCTGAGAGCGGTTACACTTTTACCACTGCCACTTTCGCCAACAACGGCGACAGTTTCTCCTTTTGCGATCGAAAAATCGATGCCCCGGACGGCATGCGTTGCTGATTCGCCGGATCCAAAAGTGATGTTTAGATCTTTAACGTCAAGAAGTGGTGGTGAGGTGCTCATGAGGATCGGTTCATTTGGAATTTGGGGTCAACAATATCTCGGAGCGTGTCGCCTAAAAGGTTAAATGCGATTACCGTGATAAAAATTGCGAATCCAGGGGTCAGCATCCACCAAAAGTTGAACATGAAAACCTTCATGTCCTGGGCTTGTGAAAGCATGAGCCCCCATGATGCTGCAGGTTCTTGAATCCCTAAACCCAAGAAGCTAAGAGCTGCTTCACCGAGAATATATCCAGGAATGCTTAGAGTAGCAGCAACCAGAAGGTAGCTGAATAGGTTCGGTAGGATATGCTGAAAAAGAATTTTCCAGGTGGATTGGCCCATGGATTCAGCTGCTTGAACGAATGGACGCCGGCGGATCGACAGTGACATGCCTCGTATAACTCGAGCGGTGCCCGCCCAACCAATCATCGCGAGAATGACTACAATCAGATAGAACATTTGATCCGACTTGAAATAGGGTGCCAACGCGGCTCGAAGTGAGAGAAGGAGATAGAGGCCAGGAATAGCCATTAAAAATTCGACGAATCGCATTGCAACGAAATCGGATAGCCCGCCGAAATAACCGGAGAGTCCCCCAACAACAAAACCGACAAATAGGGTAATTGAAATACCGGCAATGCCAATAGTTAGTGAGACCTGGGAGCCCTTAAGTAGACGTGAAAAAACATCTCTACCTGTGGAGTCGCTACCCAACAGGTAGATTCGATCTCCCTCCTGCGAATCTTTCAACTGAAAGAGATGTGTATTTGCCGGAATAAAACCGAGAAATTTGTAATCGTAACCTTCGGCAAACCATTGAATCGAACGTGTCTCGTTTTTGACGGGCTTCCAATCGGGATTGATTGCATCGGCATTCTGGTAAACTTTGCAACCTAGGCCGCTAGAGGTCCACGTCAGAGCCGTTGGCGGGTGAAAGGGTTTATCCAAGTTTTGAGTGCTTGTCGGGTAAGGAGCAAGAAAATCTGCAAATAAGGCGATCAGGTAAAAGCAAACCAAAACGCCAAGTGAGATCATACCAATAGGGCGTTTGCAGAGTTCTCGGAAAATCTTGCGTGGCTGCATGGGTGATTAATTGCTCGATTCAAGTCGGATTCGAGGATCCGATGCTGCGAGTAAAATGTCAGCGATTAGGTTTCCAATGACGAGCATAGTGCAACTTAAAAGGACTGCCGCCATCACAACAAATTGATCCTCTCTTAGAATTGATTGGTAGATCAATTGTCCGAGGCCTGGATAGTTCATAATGATTTCTACAATGAGTGCTCCGGAGAGTAGGGAAGAAAAAGATAATCCAAACGCAGAGAGAAGCGGGTTAATCGCATTGCGGAGGACATGCTTGAACATAATTTTGTTTTCATCCAAACCCTTGGCTCGAGCTGTGGTCACATACTCAGACCGGATATGGTCGAGAAAGTTGGCCCGCATGATTCTCATGATCCCGGCAATCGAACCAATGCCAAGAACTAGAGAAGGTAAGATCAGGTGATAAGCAATATCTACTACTTTCTGAGGTAAGCTCAGGTAATCGAATTCAATGGAGGTGAATCCACCAATTGGAAACCATCCTGTTCGAGCTGCAAAGTAGACTGCGATGAGTGCCAAAAAGAATTCAGGAAGAGAGAGGGCAGCGTAGGCAAGAGCGGAGGAGATGCGATCGAAAATCGAGTTTCTTTTAACAGCTGCTAAGACTCCTAAAGGAATAGCAATACTCCAGGCCAGAAGAACTGCGCAAAGGCTTAGCAAGAAAGTAGCCAAAAGCCTTTGGCCCAGGAGCTCAATTACTGGGACTTTGTAAGTCCACGAATATCCTAGATTTAAGGTAAGTGCATTCTTTAGCCAAAGGAAATATTGAACATACCAAGGTTGATTCAATCCGAATTGATCTTCTAGGGCTGCTATGTATTCGGGAGAAATATCTCGTTGAGCTCTTACTTCCGTTAGGAAGTCCCCTGGAGCAAGAGACATCAAGAAGGAAACGAGGAAGGTGATTCCCAAAAGTAATGGAATCAGAAAGAATACTCGTCTGATCAGGAAATTGATCATTGAGGGGACAAAGTTCTCCAGATTTCGTCTCGATTCCAAAGCAAAATGCCCATCCCAGGAGGCTTCACATTTTGCCATTCGCATTTGATGCCGACATATCCCCATCCACCGTAAAAGCGCGCGAGTGGCGCCATTGGCGC
>JBCCKK010000117.1:0-9521 GCA_039027395.1 Verrucomicrobiota bacterium
GCCAATGGAGAGATTCCTAAGATCACTCGTTGCATAAACTCAATAGGGGTCGTGGCAAAACCGTGGCACAGACTCCCCTTTCCATCAAACGCCTGCTTTCCATGCTGCACCACATTTGCTTCCCAGATCGTTGGCGATCCTCTTTCAATGATTGGCCCCCAGTATCTTTTGATAGCGGAGAAAATTTCGTCTTCACGATTCGCATGTTTCATTGCACGAAATACGAAGTGAAAGAGATACAATTCCGGTGGTGTTTCCTTATTTCCTGAGAATCGTTCAGTCAAAATTTTCGAATACTTCTCTGGACGACATTTCGCAAGGCCAGCCAAGGCGTGTGTCAATCGAGAACCTCGCGGCGCTTCTTCCTCACACGTTGGGAACCATTCTTTCAAAACTTGTGCTTCCGAATCCCACAGTTTTTGAAATACCCCAGCCATTGTTTTTTCGGCGTCCTGTAGTGATTGGCCAGATCTACCCAATTCTAACGTTTTTTCAATACATGCGAGAGACTCTTGGGCCAGGACATAAAAAAGGCTAATTACTGTGGCATCCTTTCCAGAGAGCGATTTACCGCTTAAATCAAATGCCCAATCTACAAAATTCCAATAAGGGTTACCCTCTGGCAATCTCACAATTCCGCTTTCATCTCGCCAGGTGCCAATTACGTCAACAATTTCCCGTATTTGTGGATACAGTTCTCTCACCGAAGATTCATCTCCAGAATACAACCAATATTCCTCGAGAATGATTCCTAAAAATAAATTCGTGGCTGGAAAAATGAGCCGAGGGTTTCCACTACTGGGACATACACCAGGAATCAATCCCTGATGCTCAGAATCCGCTTGTGATAAGGCCAATTTTAAACACCGTAAACTCAGCCCGGGCTGACCGAAGCCCTGTAGCCAAAGAACATTCTCGACAACCATATCGTTCACCCAAAACGCACTTTCTCTCCACGGACAGTCCGTAAACGTATCGGTTGCACAACAGTGCAAGGTTTCCTGACATGTATTCCAAAGCTGATTCAAAAACGGGTCCGAAGATTCAAATCGAGCAGGCTGATGCGCAGGGAAACGTGCATCGACCGCTTCGGCTCTTATAATTTCTATTGGCTGATCAAAGTTACGAAAAACAACTTGGATTAATCGCCCTCCTCGTTCGAAAAGCTCAGTCCCTAAAACCTGTTGCCCTTTTCGGGTAATATAGCGATCCGCGAAATAGTATTCTTTAACTGCTGCAATCACCCTCCCCTCCTTAAGTTCCTCCTCATACGCGATATCCACGATGACACCTTCAGGAGCTTTGATTTCTAACTCGATTCCGCGATTGAATTCTTTCTTAAAATCAAACAGTAATGCAACTCCGCAGCCATTGGGTTGTGGTAAAATTTCTATCGCCTCACTTCCTTTCAAAAATTGCTGTCGTTTTTCGGAAGTCACATCAGCGGTTGGCAGATGTTCCTCTTTGGAGATAAGCTCTGCGGTTCGGGTGGATGCAAGTTCTCTTTCAGAATTGTTTGGAACACTTCCGAGTAATTCGACTTCTTTTACCGGACTTGCAAGCACATCCAATGGTGGAATATCTCGCGGCATCAAAACTCGCCCAAAAAACTCGTGCGCTGAACTTACTTCACGAGCTCGGCTCCAGCATCCACCATCTTGACCCAGCTTCCAACGTACTGGCTCGGAGCGGAAATCACGCCACTCCATGAATCCCATCTGAGGTGTGTATGGCCGCACATCTTGCTTCCACTCAGGTGCAGGTTGAACAAACCAGTCTTTAGCCGTCGCCACAACATCCCCGTTATCCACTTGCATTAGGACGGCAGGTTCCGCTGGCGCCGTTTTGAAATTGTGATCATCATTGTGACAGCAGACCAGAACCGATAGCCAATTATCACCACCGCTTAAGAGCCCCTTCAACGAATAAGAGTCATAGAATATGCGCGTGATCGTTCCTCGAGCTGGGCCAGATCCTAGCGTTTCTCCATTAAGGTAAACCTTGTAATAAGAATCAGCTGCAATATGAAGCACCGCATCTTTAGCGACCTTACCCCCCTCAAACACGGTCCTTGCTCTAAAATAGATATTCGTCTCAGCAGAGACGCCTTCTGGAGCAATCCATTGAGCTTTCCAGCTCGGTTCTGAAGTGAGTGATCTGATCACACTACAAACATAACAGATCGGCTTCTCACTTCCGTCAGTGATCCAACGTTTACCTGTCAACTATATCAATAGAATACTCAGGAAATGAAAATGCTGTCACCCCATCGAGATCAGAAGGCGCACTTGCGTCTATATAACAAAATGATTCCGCCAGCACCCAAAGCAAAAAACGAAATCGAACTTGGCTCGGGAATCGTGCTAAATTGAATATCATCCAATGCGACTGAGATCCCACCGGAACCTTGAGCTCGAAAGGTATTACCGTAGACGAGTGAAGCATCCACATCGGCTTTAAAATTCAGGCCACTGATGGTCGTTGAACCCACGGTAAATCCCCAAGTGTCTGAAGCAGTATCAATAACCACCGAAATATTATTAAAGGAACCATCCAACTGAAAAATTCCGGCGCCAGTTGCTGTGGTCGTTGTGCCTCCAATACCATCGCCAAACTGATAGGTTAAGCTTCCGTCTGTATTCAAAATCAGTCGATACAACTCACCGGCATCCGACGAAGATACAATCCTCATCGACTGATTCTGCCCGCCAAGGGTGGCATATTGAAAACTGAAGGTACCTCCTGAAGGTCGTCCCGCAGTGGAAAAATTCATTGCTACTTGCCCCGCGGAAACGGCATCGATTTGCAGAGCGGTGCTTGAATTAACCGTTTGAGCAGTCGTCGTTAATGCCGCTTCAATTTGAGAAAATGGAGCGTCTGATGTTGTAAATGTCGTTACTCCCGGAGTAAATGATTCGAAGTCATAAAGAGTATCAACCGCTATGCTCGCCGCTCGTAGCTGAATCGAACAGTCCAGACAAAAAAACAGTAGGCATAAGAAAACTCTCATGCCTACAGTTTATCCAGAATTTCGAAATACCCTACCCTCTATTTTATAGATTAGATTAAGTTATAGAAGATTGAATCGAATCCGCTTTTCAAAAATACTCAAACCGCCATTACTCAAAGGCAATCTTGTCTACCATCAAGCGGAAGTTATTACTGTTGGAATGTTTACCCAAGCACTCGAAGCGAAGGGTTTGCTCTCCGCCTGTGCTCGTCACCGTCCCGAAATCATACTCCACGAATTCGCTATTCGAATTGTAGAAGTTGTGGATTCCAACATTTACCCCATTAAACCTCAGTCGATACCGCCCACTATACGCATTTTCCTGAATCTGGACTTTAAGGCGGTGAGCACCCGCTGCTACATTCGGAGTATATTCAATCCACTGGCCCGATCCGCTAGCATAATATGCAATCATCTTTCCTCCACTAGCTCCTGCGCTACTTTTTTCCACTACGGCAGAAGGATTTGATGCACTTATGTTTCCTGGATTGAGCGCCTCGGCTTCAAAACTCAATCCGCCACCTCCCGTGGATCCGCTATTACTCACCAAACTCACTCGGTCGATGGATAATCTCCAACCGTTACTATTGGCATTCCTAGTTGCGGTTTTGAAAGTAAACTCATAGTTTCCCGGAGCTGAAAACTCCACATCTCCGAAGCTGTGTTCGGCAAAACTTGAGTTCGAAGAAAACTGATCCCAGGTTCCGATTCTTTCGCCATCAATTTCCAAGCGCATTTTTGCTCGGTCACTTCCAATTTTTCCTCGGACCTTCACTTCAAATATCCCTGGATTTGAAACGTTTATTGTATAACGCACCCACTGGCCATTTCCGGTCGAATCCAACCGCTCCCACTGACCGTTACTTGCTGACCCATCAAAAATATTTGTGAGTGGTGCAGACCGTGTGGCGGGCAGATTCTCGGCCTCATATACCATTTCCTGGTTAGTGCCACCACTTCCTGCGGTCTCACTGTATACCAATCCTTTTCCATGGCTGCTAAAGAAAACCCGCCCATAGACATTCGGATCTCCCTCCATCAGATCCAAATCAAAGCCGTCGGCAAGAGGAACCCCTTCCTCTGTCATCTGGCGAAATGTTTGGCCAAAATCGTCCGATATAAAGAAGCCACTTCGTTCGGCTCCATTGATTCGAATATGTCCTGCTACAAAAACCGCCGGGACGTTAGATCCAGCTGCAGACTTTCCGAAAGCAAATGCGTAAACATCCAGAATATCAGGGTTAACCTCGTTAAAGGTGACTCCACCGTCTACACTTCGCTTTAGGGGGATTCCAGGATTGTTTGCTCTCGCCCCTCTTCGCATCCCTGATATCCAAATTTCGGTGTTTCCAGAAGCGTTTTTACAAGTGTCCATGGAAAGGGTTTTCACTCGTTTACCTAGACCACTTTGTCCACTAGGCACTTGCCAACTCGCACCACCATTGGAACTGCGATATAGCTTTATGTTATTTCCCCCAGGATCTTTATATGCATAAAAGAATCTCATCCCATTGTTGGGATCCGCCGCTAACCGGAATGTGTCTGGGAACCAAGGTAGCACGGTAACTTGAAGCCAGTCGGTTCCCGTTGATTCTTGCCAATTAGGCTGGTTTCCGGAAAACGCGTTGGTGCAATAGTGTGGATATCGGTTAGATCCAACAAAAATAATACGATTTGGATCACTCGATGATATGCACATCTTACCATTACCAATAGCTGTGCTCCCATGACTCGGCATGACACTGACTGGAGGCAAATCAAACTCGTTCCAATTATCTCCAAAATCGCTCGACAAATAGATCTTGGTCTTTGCACTCGTAAATCCAATATCGGTAGAACGACTGATAGCAACGAACTTGGGGTCTGTGGGTGCAACTTCCACATCACTCAAAATTGAACTTCGAGCACTACCGCCTTCTGTATCAAGAAAAAGATAATCTGTTAAGGTCTCCAAAGAGGGAACAGATAGGTCCGTAGGATGGATGAACCCTCCCATATCTGCAGCAGGGTTATAAAGTAATTTGCCTGCTTTGGGCACACAGATATCCATACTAACGGTCGTTGCCAAACCACGATGTAGCGGCCTTACAACAACAGGGTTACTCGTTTTCATGAGACTAACATCTACATATTCATCCACTCCCCAAGAGTTACCATGAAGGACCCGATTCGGATTATGAGGATCAAATTCCAAGGTAAAGGCCGTCGTGAGCTTGGTGGAATTCCAATCCTCCTTATACGTTAACATATCATGCTGCCAGCTTGGTTTACGGTGCCAGCTTGCCCCCCCATTTTCCGAATACCATAGTTCTCGAGCCGCTTCAGCTACGATGCGGGAGCGATTATTCGGATCTGTAGCCATCCCGCGGAATTCGGCCGAAATGGACGCAGTCTGAGAGAGAGTTGACCAGGAAGATCCATCAAATTTTCGCACTCCGTCTCCTCGCCCTCCAGAAACAAAGATCGAGTTTCCAGGTCCGAAATCCATCTCTAGATTATTCTTGTTTGCGTCAGTGGTACTGACTAGTTGGAAACTGTTGCCCCCATTCGTGCTTCGATAAACCCCTTTGTCGGGACCTTCTGGAACCCCTAGGTATACGATCTTTGACCGGAGATTTGATCCACTTCCAACTGAACCTCCCCGAGGATCAATAAGAACGGTTCGAATGCCCGTGCTTTGTGAGGTGCTGTTGATTAATCCTTTAGGCGCATTTGAAATCTTACTAAAGGTTGGTGAGGCTGTTCGGATGTTAAAGCTCCGGTAGAGACCATCATTCCTAGTTCCAGCATAAAAAACATTGTGATTTAGAGGATCTAAAGCAATAGGTTCCCCATGCATACGGAGATCCGCATTTGCTGCATAGGAGAGAATTCTATTTCCATTTACGATAGTGACTACCCCATCCCAAATCTTTGTCCAAGTATCCCCTTGGTCGGTGGACCGCCAAATCCCAGAAGCTTCCGCTACATTCAGCCAATCCACACCTTCTAAAGATACTTCGCCAAAAGCCGCGTAAATCGTATTTTGTCGTGTCGTATTCGCACCTGCAGCTGTATCAACAGCGAAGCCATCACATCCCCGGGCTTTGTTCCAGTCCATTGGAAAACCGTCCATTAGCTGAATCCATCGATTATTTGAAGGATCCCATCGATATAACCCCGACACGTCATGACGCGCATAAGTCAAATCAGATACGGAGGGGTGAATAATTAATCCTGTATTCATACCTCCTCCCCCTGAAGCTAGGCGTTTCCAGGAAAATTCGTTTTGGCCATATAGTGTTAAAGCTGCGCAAAACGCCAATAGTGTTGTAATACAAATTTTTTGAAGAGTCATATCTGTTATTTTTCTTTAATTTTTTTTATTGTGATCGCTACTTTTTTGCCAAAAAAAGCCCTGTTTTTCACAGGGCTCTTCAACTTAGATTAAGCAAGCTTTCTTCTTAGTATCCAAAGCAATCCAGAGGCTACTAAAACAAGAGCGTAGGTTGACGGCTCAGGAACCGTGACAAATTGCACATTATCAATTGCACCCGTATAACTCCCTCCCTGAGCACGCATCACGATCGCTGTAATATCAGATGCGTCTCTATCGTTTTGAAAACTAAGACCTGATATGTTTGTCGATCCAACACTAAAGCCCCAAACATCGGAGGCTGTATCCACGTTGACACTGAACGAATTGAATACGGTGCTGAGATTACTGAAGGCACCCGTTTCGGTTGCAGCACTCGAACCGCCAGACCCATTTCCAGAGAGGTAGGTTACATCACCGGCATCGGTTAGGATCATACGTAGGAGATCCCCTGCTGATGAGCGCAGAACTAGTCGCAAATCTGTTCCCAAGGTGCTTTGTAGGGAATAGTCAAATTCGAAGGTTCCAGAGGTGGGTTCTGTTCCACCGGCAAAATCCATGCGAATTTCATCACCGCCAGTCGTAGTCACCAACTGCATCGCCTGGCTTCCATTGATTGATTCTACCGTTAGTCCGACGGTGGAGCCAATAATACTCAGGGGAGCGTCAGCCGTTGTAAGCGTTGTGCCTGAAGTAAATCCTTCGAAATTATAGAGTGTATCGATCGCAATGTTAGCGGCTCGAACGGGTCCGGTTAACCCTATGATAAATAATAGGGCTCCTAGGTATAGTCTTGTTTGCTTCATGTTTTCTAGCTTACGTATTGACGGCATTAGCGACAAAACCTATATTACTTAATCAGTTAAGTAAGTGCGTAAATCAAAGCGAATTCTTTTAAGAGATGTAGCGGAAGCTGCTGGCGTTTCTACGGCTGCAATGTCAAAGGCCCTCAGAGATCTTCCAGACATTAGCCCCGAAACTCGTGAACGGCTCAAAAAATTAGCCGCAGACATGGGGTACCGACCTGACCCCGCTCTCTCAGCCCTAGCTGCTTACAAAAAGCGAAATTACGTCCACCAATTCAATTCGACACTTGGATTTGTAAGTACTGAGGACACGCAAACGAAACTACTGAAAAATACGATGCAACAAGGCCGTTTCGAATTACTTGAAACTCAAGCACAGCGTCTTGGTTACAAGATACAGCCGATTGCCATTGGCTTAGATAAAAAGAAACACCGACAGATTGGTAGAACCTTGTTTCACCAGGGCATTCGCGGCCTGATACTGCCCCCGTCGCCTCTATCACTAAACGACTACGGCCTGCGTTGGGCTGACTTTGCCGCTGTGACCTTGTTTCGCCATCCAACTCAGCCGTTTTTCCATGCGGTCACCGTCAATCAGCAGCATGTGATGCAGCAAGTCGCTGGACAAATTCACGCCCAAGGCTACCACCGACCTGCCGTCCTTATTCCAGAAATCACCTATCGACAGACTGGAAGCTCTTGGCTTGATGCCTTCTCTTTTGCCCATCAACAGCGGGAAGGAGGCTCTCTAATTCCACCCCACATTCTCATAGATGGCAAAGAGCACAAAATTGTTCCCTGGATCAAAAAATACAAAATTGATGTCATCATTGGAGTCGGCAGAGGCGTGCTTATTGATTCCGTTTCAAAAAATGGACTTAGCGTGCCTAAACATATCGGTTTCGTTGTAACTGACATCGACGAATCCGACAGACGTTCCAGCGGACTAACGCGCTCTCGCGAACAGCTTTTTCGTTTGGCTATCGACGTCTTGAACGGCATGCTGCAGCGCGGAGAAACTGGCAAACAAAAACTCCCGTTCTCGATTCAAATTGAAGCGCAATGGCAGCCGGGTAAAACCCTATCAGCGAAGAACGCTTCTTGATCCTTTATTTTGACCTCGACCTTATCTAATCTGTTATCGTGAAAGTATTATTCATAGGAGGCACCGGAAACATCAGCACTGCCAGTAGCCGACTTGCAATCAGTCAAGGAATTGAATTGCACCTACTTAATCGAGGAACCCAGCCTAATACCATTGATGAGGCTCACTCAATCCGAGCTGATATTAATGACTTTCGTTCCATTCAGAACGCGCTTGAGGATCAGGTTTGGGATTGTGTAGTCAATTGGATCGCATTCAACCCAAGCGATATTAACCGAGATCTCGAACTCTTCATGGGTAAAACCAAACAGTATATCTTCATCAGTTCTGCATCTGCCTATCAAAAGCCGCTAACGCATCCCGTCATTACCGAGTCAACGCCGCTCAAAAATCCTTACTGGGAATATTCACGCAATAAAATCGACTGCGAATCGATACTAAACTCCGCCTACCGAAGCGCTGATTTTCCGGTGACCATCATTCGTCCCTCGCTGACCTATGATACCGTTATTCCCGTTCCCCTAGGAGGATGGAAGGAATATACAATCATTGACCGAATCAAAAGCGGCCGACCGGTTGTCATTCACGGAGACGGGACCTCTCTCTGGACAATCACCCATTCAGAAGATTTTGCGAAAGCTCTCATCGGTCTCATTGGACATCCTCAATCGATTGGGCACTCCTTTCATATTACCTCCGACGAAATTCTGACTTGGAATGAAATTTATCAAATATTAGCGGGAGCGGTTAATAAAGACCTCAACAGCGTTCACATCACCTCGCATTTGATTTGTAAGCATCTTCCTGAAATGACAGGAGGATTACTCGGCGACAAAGCCGAGAGTGTCATTTTTGATAACACCAAAATCAAACAATTTGTTCCCGACTTCCAGGCAACGATCCCTTTCCACAGAGGTATCCGAAAGACCCTCGACTGGTTCCAGTCCAACCCAACCCGAATGATCATTAAGGAAGAAACGCACCAAAAAATAGACGACCTGATTGCAGCCTGTGCCTAAAAAATGCCCTGGCGCTCTCCAGGGCATTTCCGTATTTAGATCAAAAAACAAATGACCTCACTGCGGTGTCAGGTCAATTTTATCGATCGAAAGCTTATAGTCCGCTCCGCTCGTTCCAATTACTTCAAACGTAAAATTAATTACCCCTTGCGGAAGATTTCGAATTCCAAAACTTTTTGTGATCACGCCACCACCAACTCGCTGATCCCAGTTGCCTCCTTGCTGA
>JBCCKK010000118.1:0-9518 GCA_039027395.1 Verrucomicrobiota bacterium
ACCATGAAACTATCGGTTGCGGAAGATTCTCGAATCTCGATCTATCAATTGTGGTTTTAAATGATTTTTATCACTAACCTTAAACTAGAGTTTTTTTAATTTTAATATGGCTTACCGATAAAGAAGTTTGATTGCCGATACTTGATCGATTTTTTGGAATGTAAGGTGAGACCGAACTGTTTCCGTGACGTGCTTCTAAGTGCAACTTTTTGCACAAAGTAGCGATCGATTTCATTTTATTTTTGGCGCATTTTTTCATTCGAACAACTTAGGAAAGAGTACTATGAAATATACAATTAAGAACTTAGTAATTCAAATCGCGTTACTGGTGATTTGGGTTCCTTCCACTAGCTTTGCTGTCAACTATTACGTAAAAACAAGTGGAAACAATTCGAATAATGGAACGTCCCCGAATCAGGCTTGGCGAACGATCCAGAAGGCGGCCGATGTTGCTGGGGCTGGAGATGTGGTGACGATTTATGGGGGGACCTATAATGAAGATGTCACCATCAAAAAATCTGGTAGCTCTGGAAATCCTTTGAAATTTACTCGTAATGGAAATGATACGGTTATTACCAGATCATTTTATGCTGAAGATAAAAAGTATGTCGAAATTGGCGGTATGACATGCCAAAATTTTAGCAATCGCTCAGGGATACGATTTCGCAGAGGGAATAATAATAAGATCATTAGTTGTACCATCCGAAACGGGAATGCGAGTAATAGTGCTGCGGTGCGCTTTGACGATTGTGATAATTCTGAAATGCTATACTGCCACGTATATAATAATAACACAGGGGCTCAGGAAGCGGTACGGGTAGATGGCAATCAAAATAATTTTAAGATTAAAAATAACAATGTTCATGATAATAGTTTTATTGGTATTGATATTATCGGTCGTGAAGAAGTTGGCGATGGGGAGCCTTATGATGGAACCATTTCCTACAATGACAGTTGGGACAACGGATATGGTTGGAGCGTCGTTGGTTCAGGCATATATTTGGATGGTTGTCGGCAAATAACTGTAGAATACAACAAATGCATGTACAATGCGGATGCGGGGATTCAAATTGGGGCGGAGCCCAGTGGTTCTGACGGACACAACAATGTCGTTAGATATAATCGTTCTTATCGAAACAAAGATGGATTACGTATCGGATCATGGAGAAGTATTAATCCGAGCGACGTGCACAACAACACGGTTCACAATAATGTCTTCTACAAGAATAATGCGAATGAGGTGAACTTCGAATACTGGAGTCCTGGCCGAAATAATAAATTCTATAACAATATCATGTACGGAACAGGATCCAGTGAATACTTAGATGATTCAAAGAGTGGGTTCGGTCCTGGCACTGAAATCAACTATAACTGTTACTACAATGGTGCAGGTGTCACCTTGGGAAGCCAATCCATTGTTGCAAATCCCAATTTTGAAAATGCAAACGGTGGGAACTTTCGGATTAAATCTGGGAGCCCTTGTATCAATGCTGGAAGTAACAGCTACACGAAGTCTCCAGACGCTTATGGAAATACTGTTCGCAAAGGGTCAAAGGTTGACATTGGGGTGCATGAAAAAGGATAAGGATAGTAAGTCCCAGAAACAGTAATGGTTCGATAGAAGGGTAGATCTGTAACGCTGAGAAAATGAAGTATTTGAATAATAGCCATCCGCTATTGGGGTTGTATCTTGGGTTGGGGGTGGTTGGTATAGGTATTCTGATTTTTTTTCAAAATAGCCAACCCGCAGAGAAGGCCGACTGGCAAGCTAACTCCGAAATTGAACAAATTGCGGGTATATCTGAAAATGAATGGGATATACAAACAGCTATTGTCCAAAATTTGATCCTGGGGGCAGACTGCGAAAAACTCAAAGAACACCTGCTTCTTTTAGGAGCAGATGAATTTCTTGAGCTCGTAGCGGTATTGGATCAGTTATTTTCCTCTGGGAAACTTATTTTAGATCAAGAGACTCGGGACATGATCTTTGAACTGTGGTCAGAGCAAGCGCCTGGCGATGTCATAGACTATGGGGTTGCTTTTTTTGAAGATAATCACTTTCAAAAAAAATTGCAGACTCCATCACAGACTGCCTTAATTTCGGATCGGTTTAGGGGTAAAAGGGTGTTGTCTTTGGGGATAGGGAAAGCCTCGGGCCTGGATTCAGTCGAAACTGACAGGCAAGTGTTGGAGGTGATCGAAGGTGGTAGTATTGATAATGGAGTCTCCACATCTCTGGTGAATTTTCGAATCTATGCAGATGGGGGTGAAGTATCTCATGATCGAGCCAACTGGGTCGCGGAATTACAAAATGTGGAGGTAAAGCTTTCTGGTCTAAATACCGTTATGAAAATTTGGGGTTCAACAGAGCCTCTCAGCGCGAGTCAGTGGCTGGATACTCAATCGAAAATTTCAGGACAAATTGAAACTGAACTGACGGTAACACTTGCTCAGATCTGGTCTGAAAGTGACCCCCAATCTGCAATTCTATGGTTAATGCAAAATGAACAACGTGCTGGAATTTCTGTTGTTGTTGGGAGCTGGGCTGAGCGGGATCTTCGGGAATCTGGAGATTTTTTGAACTCGATTGAAAAAACTTCAGCCACTGAGATGGACGTGGCGGTTTTTGAGTATTCCCAGAAAGCGGCGAGTGTGGATGTTGAGGTTGCTCAAACTTGGGTTGACTCCATTGAAGATTCAAGTCTGAGAAGTGTAGCAGAGGAGTTAATGGAAAAGTTGAAGAACCGTGGCCAGGATAACCTGGGGGAGTAATATTGGCGTCTTTTGGCTTACGGGGTGTCAGAAGCAGTTTCGAAAGTACATCATGTTGAAGACAACTGCGAGACGTTATGCGTGCAACTATTTGCCGGATGAACAAATGGTCGGTCTACAGACCAAGTGATAATGTAGTAACATGTATTTTAAATTGAGAGTGTTTTGGAAAGATAAAATGGGTTTTACCCTAACCGAACTTCTTGTGACAATTACCGTTGTTTCGATTTTAGCTGGCCTTGCAATCCCTACGTTGAGTAGAGTCCAAGATTCTAGTCTTGAAGTTAGATGCGCGAGTAATCTTAGACAAATCGGCATTGCGCAAACATTATTCAGTCAAGATAACAATGGGGATTACTCCTATGCATGGTATTATCGTAATCCACCAAGCTGGAGTAATACGACTGCTCCGGATGGATTGTTTCAGAAAACATGGCTTCAGCGTTTGGAGCCATATCTTCGTGTAGACCAGTCGGCAGTTGATGATATTGATTCGGTCATTAATTGTCCGGCGATTGCTTCCGCTACAGGTGCAACCTCTTACGGATTAAATAAAGAATTGACCTCCTCGAAGTGGATGCACAAAGGAGTTCGCATTCCTGAGCCTAGTCAGATCATCTTAGTCGCAGATAAAGAAACATCTTCCTTTAATGAGTTTGTTGTAGCCTTGGATAAAAATGAATCGGCCCCTAAGGTTGCTTTGCGACATCGGAAAGCTACGCGGGCAAATTTTCTCTTTTGTGACGGTCACGTTGAGTGTCTATCTCCCGATGATACTTCGTGGAATATGCCTTCAAATCAAAACCGATGGCGATGGTGGTAATAGCAGACTAAGAATTAATTCTGCATTTTCGAACCAAAAAGCTATCAATGAGATTGGTAAACTTCAGAGGGAAATTCAAGCGGGTGGAGGAGGGCCTACACCCGAGTAGTAAAAAGCTTCAATAGTTAGCTCTCTAGATCAGTTAAAAGAATTAGATTTAGTCGTAATGCGGTGCCGTTTGGTTAGTATCTGAATGGAGAAGAAAAAGCGTTTTTCTAGCTGCAAGAAAGCTTCTGCAATTCGTTTTCGCTTGGAATCGGTAAAGGAAATTCACTTTCCCATTGTTGGATAACTCCGGGAAGTCCTACGGACATGAGACCAAATTGGCGTCTTAGCGCATGAACCTGGAACGGGTTACAGGTGACAAAGCACGAGAATAATCCTGTTTCCATTGCCTTGGAGGTTGAGTGTCGTTTAGCAATGCAAGCGATGTTGAGGCGCATACTCGAGTATAGAACCATCCAGTAGGGTTTCATCTTAGAGCTGCTCATGGGGATTAATTCGACTTTGCCGCACCGTTTGACGTCGTCGCCATGGGAATAGACGCGAACGCGGTTGATTGCCTCAGCGAGGTTTCGATAGCGCTCTCGTTGAGGTGCAAGCTCTCGCATTTCAGGGAGAAATGCTATCAACTCGCCTTCGCTTGCATCAGTCGCTATTTCCACGATGGCACGTCCAATTGATGAGAGGCCTTTGAAGTTGCAGATATAGTGTGTTTCTGGATCGACAGTTGTGCAAGATGGTTTTGCTGACTCCAAGGAGCAAAAACAACTCTCTGGGGCGGGGTTTTCCTCCAAAAACCGTTTTAGAATCTTTTGTGCTTTTTGTTCGCTTTTCGTAACAACAACCATCTCAAAGATTCTCTATATAACCATCCGGGAATTATCGAGCAAGCGGCAAAAAACTTAATGATATTAGAGATTTCTCGGCGTCACTCTTAAGGATATCGTTAGAGGTTTTCATGCCAATATTCCGAGAGTTAACTATTAAGTTCTCTAATTTTTGATATTTCTCGTTGCCATGTTATTTTCGTTCTCTATCCAAGGTGGATAATGGAATCAGAAATCCAGCAACTTATAGACAGTCAAACCGTGTCTCCTGAGATTGGAGAGAAGCTAAAGAAATTGACGCCTGGGCACTGCTGCCGGCACAAGAGCTGGGGGGCCGGACAGATCAAAGAGTGGGACTCCCTTTCAAACAAAATCATCATCGACTTTATTGGAAAACCGGGACATGCCATGGAAATGGAATACGCGGCTTCTTCGCTGCGACCACTTCCAGATGACCATATTGACTCAAAAATCATCCGGGATTTAGACCAGCTGAAAGCTCAATCAAATTCCGAGCCAGTTGAGTTAATGATTACCGTGATCGGTAGTCTTGGAAAACTAGCGACAATTGAACGGATTGAATCCGTTCTTTCTGGGTCCGTGATCGATGCAAAAGATTGGAAGAAGTGGTGGGATTCCACCAAAAAAGCCATGAAGAAGGATGGCCGCTTTGAGGTTCCAAGTCGACGGACAATTGCTATTGAGATGCATGATGCTCCACCTGATCGGGGAGCGATGGCCATCGTGAACCTCAAGAAAAGCACGGGGCCGAAAGATGTAATCAAGGCGTTAGAAGAGTTAAATCGCCATTGGAAATCGATTCAAAATCCAGGGATGCTGGACGAAGTTCTCGTGGAGGTAGACAAGATTCTGGAAAAACTCCCTTCCTCTCAAGTGCACGCTGGAATTGAGCTAGTTCTGGCTCGGCAAGAATTTGTGGCCAAAGCAGATGCGGGTGACCCTCATGCAAGTCATGCTCTCGATCGATTTCTGCCAAAAAACCCACGTGTTTTTGTTCAAATTCTCGAAGGTCTACCATCCGCTAAGCAGAGTAAAGCAGTCGAGTTTGCCCGGAATGCTTGGAAAGAGGACTGGGAGCAGTTGTCGCCGAAACTATTATCCGTTGGAAATGCGAAGATTTGCGAAGAAGTTATTCGAACGTATCGAGATGCCGGCAAATTCGATGAATTGCTCGCGATTCTTGAGCGATTGGTCAGTGAGCGCAATTTGCACTACGACTTCATTCATTGGATCTGTAAAAACCGGGGTAGCGAATTCCGTCCGCTCGTGAACCACAACTTACTTGCAGCAATTCTTTCCGTCCTTGAACTTGAGCAGTTGGGGGGAAGCCGTAAGGCGAGTAAACTGGAGCGTCTCTTACTGACCGATAAATCATTAGTAAAAGATCTTTTAGAGTCGGCGACTGATGAACAAGTTCGCGATGTAACTCGTAGTATTCTCTCAAGCCCCGCTTTCGAAGAATTGGACAAACGGTCGTTCCTTGCATCCTTGGTTAAATTGTATCCATTTGTTCAGGAGATGATCACTAAAGCGATGACCGGAAGCGCAGAACCGAAGAAGGCTTCTGAGGAAACAGCCGTTCTCGTCGTTTCTTGGGAAAGTCTGAAGAAGCGTCAGGAGGAACTTGAAGAGTTGGTCACCAAAAAGATTCCTGAAAATAGTAAGGAAATCGCTGTTGCACGATCCTATGGTGATTTGAAAGAGAATCATGAGTTTAAGTCAGCCAAGGAGATGCAGACCGTTCTGATGCGTCGGCAAGGCGAACTTGAAGCTCTTCTTGGGCAGGCACAAGGAACCGACTTCCGTAATGCAGAAACGGATAAGGTAAATGTTGGAACCATCGTTACAGTTTCAGATGTGGCATCTGGGAAAAAGGAAAAATTCACAATTCTTGGAGCTTGGGACAGTGATCCTGAGAAAGGGATTATTTCCTACAAAACAGGCGTTGCTCAAGCTATGATGCATAAGAAACCGGGTGACGAAACGGCTTTAATCATGGAAAATGGTGGCAAACGATCCATTCGGATCGAAACGATCGAAGCATATAATCCTGCTTAATTAGTTAATTCTTAAATTAAATTTCTGTACAAATAAAAATCTCAACGTAAAAACGAAACCAAAGAAAGATAATGAGCTTAACGACAATCACAGGCATCCATGCCTTAGAAGTTTTAGATTCTAGAGGAAACCCAACGGTAGAAGCCGTTGTTGAATTAGCCGACGGCACCATGGGGCGTGCGATGGTTCCTTCTGGGGCAAGTACTGGTGTTAATGAGGCTGTCGAGCTTCGGGATGGAGTCAAAAGCCGTTACCTCGGAAAAGGCGTCAAGAAGGCAGTAAAGAACATCGAGGAGAAGATTGCTCCGGCTCTTCTTGGTTTTGACTCTGTGAATCAAGTTGAGATTGATCGTGAAATGCTAGATCTGGACGGAACGCCGACTAAAAAAACCTTAGGTGCTAATGCGATCTTGGCAGTTTCCTTAGCAAATGCCCATGCAGCAGCATCATCCCTTGGTCTACCGCTTTATCAATACCTAGGGGGGCCAAACGCCAAGGTTCTTCCCGTTCCGATGGCAAATATTCTGAACGGTGGGGCTCATTCTGATGCTCCGATCGATTTTCAAGAATTCATGATTGTTCCCAAGGGAGCTCCTACATTTGCCGAAGCCGTCCGCTATGGGGTTGAGATATTTCATTCTCTTAAAGGAATTTTGCATGATCGGAAGCTCAGCACAGCTGTAGGAGATGAGGGAGGATTTGCTCCTTCGCTTAAATCTACGGAAGACGCTCTCGAAGTAATCGCTGCTGCAGTTAAAAAGGCAGGCTATAAGTTTGGTAAAGAGATCTTCATTGCCCTGGATGTGGCAAGTAGTGAGTTCTACACCAAGTCGACAAAAAAATATGTCTTCAAAAAATCAGATGGACGTAAGCTCAGTGCAGATCAGATTGTTGCTTACTACCAGGAACTGCAGAAGAAATACCCGATTATTTCGATTGAGGATGGAACAGCAGAAGAAGATTGGACGGGCTGGAAGAAGCTCACGGAAGCTATGGGTCACAATACTCAGTTAGTCGGAGATGATTTGTTCGTTACAAACGTGAACTTTTTGAAAAAGGGAATCGATATGGGAGTGGCTAATTCCATTTTGGTGAAAGTGAACCAGATAGGCTCCTTGACCGAAACTTTGGATGCCATCGAAATGGCAAAATCGTCAAAATACACGGCGGTTATTAGTCACCGAAGTGGTGAGACTGAGGATACAACGATTTCCGATATTGCCGTAGCCACGAATGCAGGGCAGATTAAGACCGGTTCGTTCTCGCGTTCCGATCGTCTTGCAAAATACAACCGCTTGCTACGCATCGAGGCCGAGTTAGGGCCGGATGCAATCTATGCCGGGACACTCTAAATTATTCGATCCAAAGAATGTTCAAACCGCCACTCGCAGGACTGAACAGGGTGAGTTGTGGCAAAAATTATTGAGTTGGGCAACGGTAGCGGTGCTCATTATGATTATTGGAATCGCAATAGCGCTCTTTGTTCCTGTTATCCAGCGCCACCAAAAGTTGATAGCTAAGAAGAACGATGTGCTAGAGCTTATCGAATCGGAAGAGAACCATACAATCCATCTTCGTAATCAGCTCTATCTATTACAAGATGACCCTGTGTATATTGAGCGGATGGCGCGGGATGTTTTAAATTACGGTCGCCAGGGTGAAACCGTCTTTCGTTTTCCTGCTTACGAAAATTAGATTTCCTACTTAGAGATCAGCAAAATTATTTAAAAAACTAATAATTATGCCATTGATTCTTCGGTAATATTTGGTAGCTTTCACTTCATGGTCAATCAACCCATTCGTGTCGCGGTAACCGGAGCTGCCGGTCAAATAGGATATTCACTATTATTTAGAATTGCGTCAGGTGCGATGTTTGGTCCCAAGCAGCCTGTCATCCTTCAACTACTCGAAATTCCCGTCGAGCCCGCCATGAAAGCTTTGGAGGGCGTTGCTATGGAATTGGATGACTGTGCATTTCCGTTACTTAAGGGGATCGAGATGACAAGCGACCCTAAGATAGGTTTCAAAGATGCTAATTGGAGTCTTCTGGTAGGAGCTAAACCGAGAAGCAAGGGAATGGAGCGAGCTGATTTGCTTAAAGACAACGGGAAAATTTTTACGGGACAAGGGCAGACCATTGACGAAGTTGCAGCAGATAATGCTCGAGTTGTGGTTGTTGGAAATCCAGCCAATACCAACTGCATGATCGCAGCCAGTCAAGCAAAGCGACTGCCTGCGGATCGGTTCACTGCAATGGTTCGGCTTGATCAGAATCGGGCTCAGAGTCAGCTGGCCAAGAAGGCCGGTGTTGATTTGACCGATGTTGAAGACATTTTCATTTATGGCAACCACAGTCCTACAATGTTTCCCGCCTCTGCTCATGCGAAAATCAAAGGGAACCCACTTTCCGAGTCGATTACCGATAGTGACTGGCTCGAGGGCGAATTCTGTGAAACGGTTGGAAAACGGGGGGCGGCCATCATTGCAGCCCGGGGAGCTTCGTCGGCAGCTTCCGCGGCCAATGCTCTCGTTGACCACGTGCGTGATCTAGTGACCCCTGGTAAAATCCACTCAATTGCCGTCAAAAGCGAGGGAGCCTATGGATTTAATCCAAATGTTTGGGCTGGGTTACCTGTTAAAACAACAGAATCAGGCGCTTATCAAGTCATTACAGATTACACGATGGATGCGTTTGCTCAATCAAAGATCGAAACGACGAATCAAGAGCTCACCGAAGAGCGAGACATGGTCAAAGATCTCTTAGGATAGCCTGTAATTATCTAAAAACGTGTATTAAAGCAGCAAATTTCGATGAATATCGGAATTTTCGAACTTTTTTGGGAAAATTTCCATAATTGTTTGACACGTCTCTTTAAAATACCTAGAACGCTCGTTCCTTAATCTCAAAAGGCAGGGAATACCTGTCTCCAAAAGACTAAGGGGAACCAGGAAGTTTGAAGGAATTTCCGGTGCCGTAGAGCGGTTTTCCTGCCCACTTAGCTCAGTGGTAGAGC
>JBCCKK010000119.1:0-9385 GCA_039027395.1 Verrucomicrobiota bacterium
ATGATCCCGTGCTTAAACGATTCTCCACCGGCATCCATGAAGGTTTCCTTACCTTCTTCTTGGATTTCCTCTAGGGTTTCTAGGCAATCGGTTACAAAAGCAGGACAGGCAATTAGGAGTTTTTTGACTCCCTTTCGAGGCAACGCATCGAGCGTCTTATCCGTGTAAGGTTGTAGCCAGGGGTCTCGACCGAGACGGGATTGAAAGGATACACTACATTGATCTTCGGAAAGGTTGAGTGTTTCTCGAACTAAGCGAGATGTTTCTAAGCATTGGTGACGATAGCATGTGTTGTGAGCGGGATTGGGAATATCGCAGCAGTTCTCGCAACTGAGGCAATGGGCATGAGATGGATCCGATTTGCGTAGGTGGCGTTCAGGAATTCCGTGATAGCTCAATAATAGGAGATCAAACGGGTTGCTAAGATAGGGTTTAATACGGTTTGCGAGGCATTCGATATAACCCGGATCGTTGTAATAGGGTGGTAAGACCTGATAGGTCGTTTCTGGCGTAAAGTCCTGTAGTGCCTCCTCAATAGCGACCAATCCTGTCTCATAGCTCGCCATGCTGTAGTGTGGATAAAGAGGTATGATTAAAAGATGGCTAATCCCGTCTTTGGCAATCTGTCGAACCACATCTGGTGTCGAAGGTTTGCCATAGCGCATACAAAGATAGACAGGGAGCTGGCAAGTATCTTCTAGGAGCTTCTGCTGTTTCTTACTGGTGATGATAAGCGGTGAGCCTTCGTCGGTCCAGATACTCGAATAGGCTTCTGCTGAATTCTTGGGTCGAAAAGGAAGAATAAACCCTCGGACAATCAAGTTTCGAACGGGTGCTGGCGCGTCAATAACCCTTGGGTCGAGAAGAAATTCCTTCAGGTATTCACGAACATCTGGGATCGATGTTGAATCTGGTGATCCTAGATTGAACAGAAGAACGGCTTTTTTCTCAGACACAAAGAAGAACTTAAACTGGTTTTATTAACCTGCAATCATGAAGCCTTTATTTGTCCTAGGCACTTGGGTGTAGGTAAGTCTTGGCCTGGGCTCAGAGATCGCTTATCCATAGAAGCTGTATGAGTGATTCCCAGGCCAAGCAAGTGATCGCCTATCTCCAAGAATTACAAGATCAGCTGTGCTCGAACTTAGAGGCACTTGATGGGTGTGGTAGCTTCCAGGAAGACACCTGGGAACGACCTGACGGGGGTGGAGGGAGGACTCGAATATTTTCGAATGGATCTTTGTTTGAAAAAGCTGGGATCAATTTCTCCGAAGTTCAAGGGGCTCATTTGCCTCCATCTGCAAGTGCTCAACGCCCTGAACTGGCCGGAGCTCCTTTCAAGGCAATGGGCGTATCTGTTGTATTTCATCCTGATAATCCATATGTGCCTACCACTCATATGAATGTTCGTTATTTCCAAGCAGCACCGAAAGGGGGAGAGCTAGTCTGGTGGTTTGGGGGAGGGTTTGATCTAACACCGTATTATCCTTTCCTAGAGGATGCCCAAAGTTGGCATCGAGCGGCAAAATCCGCATGTGATCCATTTGGGATAGACCTCTATCCAAGGTTTAAAGCGTGGTGTGATGAATATTTCTTTTTGAAACATCGAGGTGAAACGCGAGGCATTGGAGGGTTGTTTTTTGATGACTATAACAAGCTGGGGTTTGAGCAATCCTTCTCGTTTACAAGAGAGGTAGGCAATGCATTTTTTCCTGCTTACCGGGAAATCATCACGCGGCGAAAGGATCTGCCTTTTGGAAACCGTGAAAAAGAATTTCAATTGATTCGTCGAGGACGGTACGTCGAATTTAATCTAGTATACGACCGAGGAACACTTTTCGGATTACAATCGGGCGGGAGAACGGAGTCGATTCTGATGTCGTTGCCGTCATTGGTTCGATGGGAATATGATTGGAAGCCCCAGCCAGACTCAGCAGAGTCGGACCTTTATGAGAATTTCTTGCGCCCCAGAGATTGGTTGTCTGAGACTTGACGGATGGACAAATGTGCGGAAACTTCGCACTGTGCTTAAGTCTCTCATTTTTTGCATAGTAATACCTCTTTTTTGGGCGGTTGTCTCGGTAAAAGCCGCCGAACCCGAACGATCGGTAGTTCAAATATTAAATTTTTCTCAACGTCCCAACTGGGTTGAACCTTGGCGCTATTCTGGAGTTGCTAAAGGAACTGGGTCGGGATTTTTGATTGAGGGGGGTCGAATCATGACCAACGCCCATGTAGTCAGTTGGTCCAAGCAGATCCTTGTTCGTCGCTATCAAGATCCCAAGCCATATCCTGCCGAAATCGAATTCGTCGGTCATGATTGTGACTTGGCGGTGCTCAAAGTCTCTGATCCCGCTTTCTACAAAGGAATGGAGTCGCTTGGTTTTGGTAATTTACCGAAGGTGCGTTCGACGGTTGTCACCTATGGATATCCTGCGGGGGGAGATCAAATCTCTTACACGCGAGGAGTTGTGTCTCGCATCGAAATGCAGCCCTATGTGCATATTGCCAACCGTTCGTTTCTAAGTGTCCAAACGGATGCTGCAATTAATCCTGGAAACAGTGGAGGCCCCGTTATTCAGGGGGACAAAGTTGTGGGGGTTTCATTTCAGGGAAATGCTTCATTAGAAAATACAGGCTTTTTTATCCCACCCAATATCATCCGGCACTTTTTAAAAGACATCGAAGATGGAACGTACCATGGGTTTCCAGATGCGGGATTAATTCTTGCTCCGTTGGTGAATCCTTCCTTTAAAAAGTATCTAAATCTACCCGGCGAAGGGCTGGGAGCTCGAGTTGATCGAATTATCTACCCATTTTCAAAAACACATGAATTGATTCGGCCTAATGATGTTCTGCTTAAGGTGGGACGCTATCCGGTGGGTAGCGATGGGTTGATTCAGTATATGGGAAATCGAGTTCATGCAGGGGTGGCATTTGATAGTGCGCAACATGGGGATATCGTTGATTTGGAGATTTGGCGTGATGGGAAGAAGATCAATGTGCCTCTTCCCGTTTGGGTTAATCGAGAGGATGCAATTGAGGGAAACCAATATAATCAAGATCCGCCTTATTTTATTTGTGGAGGACTTGTCTTTACGGAATTAAGTCGAAACTATCTGGCGGCGCAGGGTCGAAATTGGCGGAGTAGTGCAAAACCTAATACGTTGTATGAGCTCATGTTTACTCGATATCTAGGAGGAGACGCTTGGCGATCAAGGCCGGTGGTGTTGTCGACCATCTTGAATCATCCATTGAATGCAGATATAGCTGTGCCCGCGCGTTCAATTGTTGATGAAGTGAATGGCATAAAGATTAACACGATGGAGGATCTGGTCCGGGCTGTTGAGTCGAATAAAGATGAGTTCCATCGCTTCCGATTTATTCAAGGAGATCGGATCGAAGCTTTGAAACGGGAAGCTGCGGATGAAGCAACGAAAGAAGTTATGAACACGTATCGAGTCCCTGCTGATCGGAGGTTGAAATCATGAGAATTAGCTGGATGGGTGCTGTCGTCGTTTCGACTGCGGTTTTGTTTTTGGGTTGTGAGAAGAAGTCGGAATCTGAATTACTTGATCGATACCAAGCCTCCTTGGTTGAGCTGGAGATTGCCAGAAAAGGATATAACTACCGTTTGCCTTGGGTAACACAGCGATCCCAGACAAAAAAGAATGGGGTGATTATTGAGGGAAGAAAAATTCTAACAACGGCCGATGATGTTTCAGGACATGTGTTGGTGCGGGCGCAAAAGAACGGCGAAAGCCGTAAGTTTGAAGCTTCGTTCCTATGGATCGATTATTATGCCAATCTTGCGGTGATTGAGGTAGAAGACGATGAATTTTGGAAAGGTTTAAAACCAGTTTCTTTGGCTAATCGAGTTCCCAACTCAGGTTTGTTACAGATTCTTCGTTGGAGATCAGGACGGCTGGAGACTCGTTCGGCTGAGATTGAACGGCTTTTTGTTGGGAAAGGTCAGATGAGCTATATTGAACATCTGCAGCTTGAGGTAAGTTCAGAAATTGAAGCAGCAGGCTGGGCAGAAGTGGTTGTTCAGAATGATCGAGTAGTCGGGCTAAGTTCCTCAGCAAATGGCAAGTCACTGACTGTTATTCCTTCAGTTTTTATCAAAAATGTGATCCAAGGTTGGAAGTCTCAGGAGGAAGCGGGGCTGGGGTATTTTGATTTTGCCTGGCAGTTTGGAACAAATCGTGCGCTCTTGGAATCTAAAGGGTGGAATGATCCGGATCGAGGTGTTGTCGTGACACGAGTGGGTGATAAGGGCCTCGGTAATACATTAATTAAGCCGGGAGATATTATTCTAGAAGTGGATGGTTTTTCTGTAGATGTTGAAGGAAAGTATG
Source organism: Verrucomicrobiota bacterium (assembly GCA_039027395.1). GTDB lineage: Bacteria > Verrucomicrobiota > Verrucomicrobiia > Methylacidiphilales > JBCBYL01 > JBCCKK01. The sequence continues at coordinate 4,362 of JBCCKK010000119.1, forward strand.
TGGATCCTCGATATGGCCGTTTACTTTTTGATGGTTTAGCTACCCGAGAGCGGATGGCCAACGATTCAATTTCAATCGTAGTTTGGCGGGATGGTAAGAAGGTATCGATCGATTATGAATTACCGAAAGCAGAGTTTGATCGAGATCTGATACCGGATGCAGATTATGATGAAACTCCCGAATATTATATTGCAGGTGGGTTACTCTTTCAGCCGCTGACGGGAGGCTACTTGTCTGCCTTTGGCAAGAACCAGCCGTTCTTAATTAGATACTATGATTACGAACGCCCTGTAGCAGATCGCCAAGGGCTTGTTGTTTTATCCGCAGTCATGCCCGATCCTTACAATCGAGGATATGAGGATGCGAGCCAACTAATTGTAGACACAGTTAACGGAAACGAGATTGAGAATCTAGGCGATTTAATTGAAGCTTTTGAAGCCCCCGAAGGGGATTATCATGTTATTAAATTCTTTCAAGATCAGCCGTTGAAAACAATTGTTCTGGATTCAAACGAGTTGGGACTTGCTACGGCTAGAGTGCTTAAACGGTATCGGGTTCCTGAGGATCGTTATTTGCTGCCGGAAAAACCATGAATTCTAGGCAACTGTTTCTGTCGACTCTCAAACGACAGTCGGTAATGCGACCTCCAGTTTGGATTATGCGCCAGGCAGGGCGATATCTTCCGGAATATCGAGAACTGAAGAAAAAATATTCCTTTCGGAAGATGGTGGAGAATCCGGAGTTGGCAACGGATGTTACGATGATGCCGCTACGTAGGTTTCCATTAGATGCGGCGATTACATTCAGTGATATCTTAGTAATCCCGGAAGCACTAGGCGTGCCTTACCAGTTTGATAACGAGCGAGGCATTTCGATGGAGCGCCGTATCCAAAGTGCCAATGATATCAAACAACTAAAAACGGATGGAGTCGTTGAACACTTGTCTTATGTTTTTGAAACACAGCGTCTGCTGAGACAAGAACTCGGAGATTCAAAAGCCCTACTAGGATTTGCCGGAACCCCTTGGACGCTTGCTGCGTATATGGTTGAAGGTGGAGGTTCCATTCACTACGAAACCCTTAAAAAAATGGCTTGGGGTGCTCCTGAAACTTTGGAGGCTCTGTTAGAAATACTTAGCAAGGTGTTGATCGAGTATCTTAGGGAGCAGGCGCATGCCGGTGTTGATGCGGTCCAATTGTTCGATTCGGCAGCACCTGGGTGCCCTGGAGCGTTCTATGAAAATTGGAGTCTAAAGTGGGTGAAAAAAGTAATCGAAGGTTTAAAGGGAGAAGTGCCACTGATTTACTTTGTTCGGGGTATGGGGAATCACCTTCCTAGGTTAGCGGATATTGGAGCGGATGTTTTAAGTCTAGATTGGACATTGGAATTACCGAAGGTCGCTTGTCAGCTCGATGGAAAAGTGGGGGTTCAGGGAAACTTTGATCCGGTTCTTCTATGCCAGCCTCCCGAAATCGTTCGCTCGCAAACGCGTATCCTTTTGGACGAGATGAAGGGGGTGCCAGGATATATTGCGAACCTTGGGCATGGAATTCTCCCTCAAGCAAAAATTGATGCGGTTGAAACGTTTGTAGATACCGTCACGTCTTCAGGATAGATGATTACAAAAGATGTCATCATTATTGGTGGTGGTTTGAGTGGATTGTCTACGGCATTGCAGTTAAAGGCTAAGGGAGCTTCCATTTTAGTCTTAGACCAGAGGGATACTCCTGGTGGAGTTGTTGAATCTGTGATTCGCGATGGTTATCTTGCTGAAAAGGGACCTAATACATTGCTCGTTAATGACCGACGGGTGGAGGACCTTATCCAAAAAGTTGGACTTGCGTCCTCTATTGTCGAACCCTCGCCTGAAGCTCGTAAGCGTTTTTTAGTTAAGAATGGAAAGCTGATACCAGCCCCCATGTCTCCTTTTCAGTTTTTGGGGACGCCTCTCTTTAGTTTTTTGGAAAAACTTCGACTGCTTTTGGAGCCCTTTGTTCTCAAATATTCTGATAACCAGGAGGAAAGTTTGGCGGCCTTTATCAAACGCCGTTTGGGGAGAGGATTCTTCGAGCAAGCGTTTCAACCTTTGGTTTCGGGCATCTATGCAGGAGATCCGGATCGGCTTTCAGTAAAGTACGCATTTCCCGTATTGTACCGTTTTGAGCAAGATCAGGGCTCTCTATTCAAAGGAGGGTTATATTCGATACGTAATCCTGCGCCGCATCGTATTAAGAGGAAAATGATCTCCTTTCTAAGAGGGATGGAGCAGCTTCCCCAGGCCATGGCTGAGTCGCTGGGTGAGGTATTGCAGAATTGTTGCCAGGTAAAATCGCTTTCACAGCACTCAGGGGGCGGGTGGCAGGTAACTTGGACAAATGATGGGGTTTCCAAACAAGCCAATGCCAAGCACTTGGTGGTTACCATTCCAGCGTTTCAGCTAGTCGGACTCGTTGGACCCCCAGCGATGGAACACGTATTCCAAGAATTGGCCGAAATTCCCTATTCACCGATCTCTCTTATCTCGCTCGGATTCAAAAAATCCCAGGTAGCGCATCCTTTGGATGGATTTGGAATGTTGATCCCTGAGCGTGAGTCATTTGAAATCTTGGGAACTGTATTTCCCTCATCCTTATTCGAAGGAAGAGCTCCAATAGGAAGTGTTCTTTTAACATCATTCATTGGAGGTCGAATGCATCCTGAGGCTGCCAGCTTTGAGGATGAACTGTTGATTGAAAGAACTTGCCAGGCGTTGAGGAGGCTATTGGGGATTAAGGGAAGCCCTGAATTTATAGAAGTTGTTCGCTGGCCTCGTGCAATTCCTCAGATGGAAGTAGGGCATCATCGATATCTGCAAAGGATAGAGGCTTTGGAAGATGATTTTAAAGGAATTCATCTGGCTGGAAGCTATCGCTACGGAATTTCTGCCCCCCAATGCTTAATTTCTGGCATCGAATTGGGAGATAAGATTGCACAATGCCTCGGCTTTGTTGAATATAAGGGAGTTTAATATAGCTTAGTATATGGAAGTTTTGGATCACAGATGGGCATTTTGGTTAGCTGGCATTTGGTATTTCTTTGCTTTTGTCTTCGCTATCCTAAGTCTGGGTGCCAAGCGAAGATACTCGCGTCCATGGATGCTGGTTCTTATGTTGGGAGGCATGACATTTCAGACATGGGGTCTGTGGTTACGTGGTCAAGATTTTGGAGGGTGTCCACTCGGTAACCCATTTGAGCTACTCCAATTCGTCTCTTGGTCTGCCGTCCTTCTCTATTTCTTGATTGGTCCTGCATTTCGCATGAGTCTACTAGGTTTGTTTTCGGCAGCCTTGGCAGCGTTCTTGGGACTGGGATCACTGCTAAATCCGCTCTGGGATGCGCCTTACAAAATAAGACTGTTCGGCACCCATCCCGTTGTTGAAGCGCATGCTTCATTAGCTGTGTTTAGTTATGGAGTTTTTGGTGTGCTTGCCTTGGTGGCATTGATGTATTTCTTTCAGTACTACGGACTAAAACAGGGGAAAAGCACTGGGATCTTTGCTTACCTTCCTTCCATCGTTCAACTTGACCAAATTGCCGTTCGGTTGTTGTGGGTTGGATTGGCCGTGCTCAGTTTCTCATTAGTTTTTGGATTTCGACTGTATAGTGATGATCAAATTACCACACCCGTTTCTAAATTGATTATTACCCTAGCTGTATGGGGAGGGTATGGTGCACTTTCGGTGCTCAAGTGGCGAGGAGTCTGCGTTGGGAAACGGTTTGCTGCTGCTTGCATCATTCTTTTTGTGATGGCAATTGTTTCCTTGTGGCCCGTAGATGCAGGACGTCAATTGGCCAACAATAACGGCGAAGATCTGAGGACGGTTTGCGGATGAGTGTCACCGATATTGAGTCAACAGACTTAATCGTATATGGGTTAAGTCACCATACGGTTCCTTTAGAGATGCGAGAGCATTTTTCACTAAGTGACGAAAGTGTGCGGTCGATTTATTCGCAGCTCAAACATGAAGAATCCGTTCGCGAATCCGCAGTTTTATCCACCTGCAATCGTTTGGAAATTGTTGGGGTTGGGGATGGCGAGCGATTGAAATGTGTTTTTTCGAGGATTTTGGGTGAGGAGACTAAGCAGGGATCCGATTCCGTTGAAAGCGTTGCGTATCTTAAATCGGAAGTCGATTCACTGTATCATCTCTTTCGGGTCGCCGCAGGATTAGATTCACAGATGGTTGGTGAAACCGAGATATTTGGTCAAATAAAGAATGCCTATAAAGAGGCAATCCAACATCAATTGGCTGGAAAAATGTTGCATGGAGCGTTTCAAAAGTGTTTTCAGCAAGGGAAGTGGGCCCGAAGTTACACATCGATAGGTCGAGGGCATGTCAGCACTTCTACGGTTGCAGTAGAGTTGGCTTCCAGAATTTTTGGAAACCTTTCACAGTGCCGAATGTTGGTAGTGGGGACTGGGGAGGTTGCTGAATCTGCGGTAAAAGTGTTCTTTAGTGAGGGCTGCAAGAACATTCAATTTTGCGGTCGTAATCAAGAGCGCTTGCATGCCTTTACAAGTGAATTTGGCTCGAAAAGTTTCCTCCTCGAGGAACTGCCCGAGATTTTGCATGAATTTGATATAGTACTTACTTCGACGAAATCTGACTCTCCGATCATTAATTCAAAAATGGTCCAAAAAGCTCTCGAGCAGCGTTCTGCACGGCCTTTGTTTTTTATTGATTTGGCAATGCCTAGGGATGTGGATCCACAGTGTAGTCGTGAAGACCTCGTTTTCGTTTATAATCTCGATGATTTAGCTAAGGTTGCGAATGAAAATATCCAGCTACGCCTAGGTGAAATTATTCGATGTGAACAGCGGTTGAGCACGGTGGCAAAAGAGCTCTGGGGGAATCTTCGTTCGCATCAAAAGTAACATCTAGTCTGACGAGGCGAGCTCCACATCAATCTTTCCTGTTCGAATCATTTATTATGAATTACCCGCGTGTTCCGTTTCTGGAATCCAAATGCATTCTATTTCTTAG
>JBCCKK010000120.1:0-9290 GCA_039027395.1 Verrucomicrobiota bacterium
AATCGCCCATTATAAGAGAACTCTTAAGCTAGCCCCAAAACATACCCGAGCCCATTTTCGCCTCGGACTCTTACTAGAAAAGAACCGAAAAAATCGGGAAGCTTTTCACCACCTTAAAAAGGCCTTAGATTTGGACCCTCAAAACCCCGATGTCATCGAGGAATACAAACGACTTAAAGCCATCGTCGAGAGAAAAACTGTCTTTTAAAAATAGGTGCATTTGACTTTACGATTATTTCAGCAGCGCGGTTTACTTGATCACCCGCTCTGGACGCAAGCCATAAGCCAACATGCGAGCTGGCAAGTGATTGAGCCCGGGCACGCTTCCAATCAATCTCATGGGCCACGGCATAGAAAATTCCTGCCCCGCATTCAAAGCCGCTTTGATGATTTTGTTTTGAATAACTGCCTGGATCTTTTGCATCACTATTGTCGGAACTTTTCGTCGCTCTTGAACTGCTTTCAGATCTCGTTCGGTTAACGTCCGATCTAAAAGTGGCTGAAATAGACAATTGGCAGTGGCTACAGCATCTTGCATCGCATAATTGATACCCACGCCTCCAATGGGAGACATCACATGGGCTGCATCTCCAATCAGTAACAGGCCCTTTTTATACCAACGATCAAGGCGCCCGACTTGAACAGATAGCACACTAACCTGCTTCCAGTTCTCGATGATCTTTTCTCTCCCCTGAAATGCTTGGGGTAACAAGTAACGCAACGTTTTGTGAAGGCCTTCAATTCCTCCCTTTCGCAATGCGGAGAACCCCTTTTTCATAATGACTAAACCGCCTTGCCATTCATTTCCTCGATTAACCAAAACCAACATCTCACCCTGTCCGATTCGTATTTCGACCCCTTCAATGATTTGAGCATCCTCTGGCTGTCTTGGAATCTTGAACCAAACCACATCCATGGGAGGAGCATCGCCGGGCATCAATTCTAAACCTGCCACTCTTCGTATCTTGGACGCTCTTCCATCGGCACCTACAACGAGATCCGCATGAATTTCATGCATGTTGCCTTCTTTTTGATAGCGAACACCACAAATCGCTCCTTCGTCTTCGATCAACTCCTTGGCTCTTGCTTCCATCTCTAGCTCAAATGATTTGTGTGCATTCGCTTCCTTTACCATCATGTCAAGAAACTCAGACTGAGGAACAACTCCAACAAAAGGAAAGGGACTCTTCATTTTACTGAAATCTCCCATCACCAATGAACGCCCGGATACGGTTGTCATTCCAAGATGTGGAATCTTTGCCTGCAGTAACGACTCCAACTGAGGCATCAACCCCAACTGGTCAATCACTTCAATAGATGATGCGTGAAAGGTATCTCCTCGGAATTCTCGATTAAAATCCTTGTGAGCCTCGAGAAGGGTCGTCTTAATTCCTCGAGAGGATAACAGGTAAGCCAAAAGAACGCCGGCAGGTCCGCCCCCAACGATACAACAGGTTGTTGTTCGAATTCCCATGAGCGAAAAATAGCTCCACGTGTCTTTAGTGCGAACTATTTAGTGCTATAAATAAGACGAGTCATCCACGGGTATGTCTTTTGCAGGTTGAGTAGCGGCGGGTTGCCTTTCGAGGTGCCAGTCTTTTTCTTGAGACACGATATACTGGACCGCATCTCGAGGAGGTAACGATACTTCCAATTCGACATAAGGGGTTGCCTCTAACTTGATGACCGTTCGAGCCTTATCGAATACAGAACCTTCTCCAATTCGAATACCATAAAAGGATCCTTGTTTGGGCATTCGAACCCGCACCTGCATTACCTGGTTTTGATTACTAAAGTTCACAAAATTTAGCAGTGTTTTATCGGAGCGTGCGCCACTTCCTGGAAGTGAATCAAGAGCCGACGTATCAACAGCTCTAAAATAGACACGCTTGTATGTGATATCATTAAGGTATGTGTATTCCAACGGGCTTCCATGTGTGCAGTAAGCTAAAGCCAACCGTCGATATGACTTTAGGCGACTATCCTGACCATCCACGCCCGGGTGAGCCTTACTTTGAATCGGATTATGCGCGGGCCAATCAATGGGTTGAAACAGACTAAAATTCTCAGTCTTGCGATGTGCCTTAAAGTGCGAAGCGTGTTGCATAAAAACCCGAGCAGCAGCGATGTGAGCTCGCATGTTCCGATCAAAAGCAAGAGCATTCTTCTGCGTAGCTCCTTTATCATTAGCAAAATGCCAATCATTACTTCCATATTCTGTTACAAACAGTGGCTTGGTAAACCCATTATCCACACTCCCCGTGCTTTTCAGAGTTTCAATGAAGCTTCCTCCATCTGGGTCACGATAGGATGAACCGTACGAATGTCCGCCCAGATAGTCAGCAAATTGTTCGATCTGTTGCCGATTCTTCACCTCAGCAGCCCAGTCGTTAAAAGCCCAACCGGGTGATACCAGTTTAACGTGAGAAGCTAAACGAGGCTGCACCTCTCTAAGATAGCGAGCGTAGGCGATCACATGTTCCTTAGGGACTGGTCCGATATGACCAGGCTCATTGGAGATTTCAATAAATTGGAAGCGATCTGCATAGGTCTTCAGAAACTCATCTACGTCCGTCTTATCCTGGGCCGACAGATTCCCCTGCTCGTCGACTTCTGTCATATGTTGTAGTTCTTTGAAATCCGCCACCACTGCCATATTCATTTGTCTGTAAACCTCGAGCAACTCGTCGCGGTGTGTTTGAACCTTTGCTATATTTTCCCAAAAGTTAGCCCGCATCACATTCTGGCTATAGGCAATTCCCATCCAATGTAAGAGCGTGCGCGCGTGCGAAACACTGTATTCGTCGATTACAAATTGGCCTTTCCCTTTTCCATCTTGGGTAATGATTCCACCAGCATATACCTTAGCTCCGTGAATCGCCTCTGTTGCGGGCTTTTCTAACGCATCTAGTTTGAGATAGTCCCAAAATAGATAATGCATCCCGTTATTCGGAGCAAATAGAGGGAGTGTCATCTCCAACCTCAGAGTATTAACTCCGGGTTTTAGCATTTCTTTCGGGACGTAGAGCCGGTAAATCCTGCGATAGTATAAGTCTTTAATCGAAGTCCCAGCCAACCCGAACGTCTGAATGAGCCCGGCCATCTGACCATTGGAAAATAGTGCAACCGCTGGAATATAAGCTGTCGACTTGAGGGACCTAAAAGAAAACTCCACACCATGTTCGGGAACCGATGATAGTGAATATTCTAAATCAATAACTGGATTCGGATGATTTCCATCCAACTTCCAAACAAAATCACTCCAATCCTGCTGATCCCCCCAGTCAGCTGGAATTGCGTAACGATCCGGTTTCTTTTTACCAAACTCATTTCCAGACAAATCATCTATTCCTAATCGCCAAATCGTCTTCCCCTGTATTTGAAGACCTAAAAGCAACACTCCCAAGACGCATTTAAAGACAAAAAACATTAGCTGTGTCATTGAACCAAGTATCGCTATCACTCGGCGAAACTCAATCACCTCACCCGGCTGATTTTGGAAAACGTTTTTCACTCCGCCTTGCATTGACTCTTGACTGAGAATTCCGTTAACTAGCACCCTTTAACCAACGATAAATTCAATTCAAATTAGATTCATGGCTACGATCATTTACACCAAAACCGATGAGGCTCCCGCTTTAGCGACCTATTCTTTCTTACCAATCATTCAGGCATTTCTTAAAAAAGGAGATGTCGACGTAAAAACCCGGGATATCTCCTTAGCGGGCCGCATCGTAGCTGTTTTTCCCGAATATCTTAACGAATCTCAACGTATCGATGATGCACTCTCCGAATTAGGCGAGTTGGCTAAAACACCGGAAGCAAACATTATCAAGCTACCCAACATCTCCGCTTCAATTCCTCAGCTCACGGCAACCATTTCCGAGCTTCAAGAGAAGGGATACAAACTACCCGACTACCCTGCAGACCCGAAATCTGATGAAGAAAAGGATATTAAAGCTCGGTATGACAAAGTCAAAGGGAGCGCTGTAAATCCGGTTTTGAGAGAAGGAAACTCGGACCGCCGAGCCCCCAAAGCCGTAAAAGACTACGCTCGCAAACATCCTCACTCCATGGGGGCCTGGTCTGGCGATTCAAAAACTCGAGTCGGAACCATGGGCGAGAATGATTTCTTCTCAAATGAAAAATCTGTAACGATTCCCGAAGATATATCGGTCAAAATCGAATTCACATCGAAGGACGGCTCAACAAGTATTTTAAAGGAGAAGATCCAACTGCTCGCGGGCGAAGTATTAGATGGGACGGTAATGCGTCGTGATGCACTTGTTGCCTTTCTAGAAGAACAAATCAAACTCGCCAAACAAGAAGAGGTCCTCTTTTCCCTTCATATGAAGGCCACAATGATGAAGGTGTCCGATCCCATTATTTTCGGATACGGAGTTAAGGTCTTCTTCAAAGAGCTGATTTCTAAACATAAAGACACCATCGAGGAACTGGGTGTTGACTTCAATAATGGCTTTGGCGATCTGGTCGCAAAAATTCAAGATCTCCCTGAAAGCAAACGAGCCGAAATCGAAGCAGACATTCAAGAAGCCTACAAAAATGGTCCAGACCTCGCACAGGTTAATTCCGACAAAGGAATCACGAACCTTCATGTGCCGAGTGATATCATCATCGATGCGTCGATGCCTGCCATGATTCGCACAAGTGGCCAAATGTGGAATGCCGAAGGAAACCAACAAGACACACTCTCTGTCATTCCTGATAGCTCATACGCAGGCGTCTATCAAGCTGTCATCGATTTCTGTAAGGAGCATGGCGCACTTGATCCTACCACGATGGGATCTGTTCCTAACGTAGGCCTCATGGCTCAAAAAGCCGAGGAATATGGTTCCCACGATAAAACCTTCGAAATATCTACATCTGGAACTATCCGAGTGATCGATGAGAAGTCTAATGTCTTAATTGAACATGACGTATCGGAAGGTGATATCTGGAGAGCCTGCCAAACCAAAGACGCCCCTATTCGTGATTGGGTAAAGCTTGCTGTGAAACGAGCTAGAGCAACCGGCGCTCCTGCTGTATTTTGGTTGAACAAAGAACGAGCTCACGACCAAGAGTTAATCAAAAAAGTAGAAGCCTATCTTAAAGACGAAGAAGTCAACGGATTAGACATTCAAATTCTAGCACCTGCTGATGCTTGCAAATTGAGCCTCGAGCGGATTAAAGAAGGCAAAGACACCATCTCCGTCACCGGAAACGTTCTTCGCGATTATCTGACAGATCTCTTTCCGATTCTTGAACTTGGAACCAGCGCTAAGATGCTCTCCATCGTCCCGTTGATGAACGGTGGAGGTCTGTTCGAAACAGGTGCCGGAGGGTCGGCCCCCAAGCACGTTCAACAATTTGTTGAAGAAAACTATCTTCGTTGGGACTCTTTAGGAGAATTTCTCGCCCTTGCCGTATCTCTCGAACACCTCGCCGATGCGTTTGACAATCCGAAAGCTAAAATACTCGGCCAAGCACTAGATGCCGCTACCGGAAAATTCCTGGAGGAGAACAAATCCCCCACCCGACGAGTTGGCGGCATCGATAATCGAGGAAGCCATTTTTACCTCGCTCTCTATTGGGCTAAGGAACTTGCGAATCAAGATACCGACAGTGAGCTCAAAGACCAGTTCACTCCAATCTTGAAAGCACTAAAGGATTCGGAATCCACCATCGTTGACGAATTGATCGGCGCACAAGGAAACCATGTTGATATCGGAGGCTACTACCAACCCGACGATTCCAAGGCTTCCAAAGCGATGAGGCCCAGCAAGGCACTCAACGCGGTGATTGATCAACTCTGAGAGTTTTTTAAGAGTCGTAGAGTTCAAACTCTATTCTATTAATTCATCCCACTGTCTATCACTGTGGGATGAGACAGAAGATCAGGCACTCACTATTGTTAATTTGCGTCATGCTCGTTTCGGCATGCGCGACCTATCAGAATCGATTCGAAACCCTAGAGCGTTACACCGAATTTACTCGGAATGGAGTCACTTATACACAATGTTCTGCGGCTTACCCAACGGGTTCTCTTGCAACCAGCGTCATTCGTCTAGACAAAATTGTCCCCAAACAAGCCTTGGCCAATAAGGAGTTTGCGTTTCAATTCATCATTACCAACTTGACTGGAAATGAACTCCGCAACGTCGTCATCATTGATGATGTCCCCAAAGGATTTCGCGTTTTAAGTTCGAATCCACAGGCTACGGTAGCGAACGGAATCGCAAAGTGGGTCGTTCCTTCCATTGGCCCAAATTCTAAGTTCACCATTAATGCCAAAGGTTCATCACCAACCGTCGGAAAGATTTCAAGTTGCGGATCCGTGCGCTACGACGACTATGTCTGTGCAACGACAGAAATTGTCGATCCCGGCCTGAAAGCCACCGTTTCTGCACCCGCGAAAGCCAATCTCTGCGACACCCTACCACTTGTTTACACTGCGACCAACGTCGGCTCTGTTAAACTAACCAACGTCTTCATCGATGGAGGCAAGACCAGTGAGCTTGTTGCCCTTGATGGCACTCGGGGCGGGTCCATGCGTATTGGTGATCTGATGCCTGGAGAATCTAAGCAAATCCGGGTTAACGCCAAAGCCACCAAAAATGGACGGAACGACACCATTATCCGTGCCGTCTCTGATCAGATTACATCCCAAGAAGCCAAAGCCGTTACCATGGTCGAGTCGCCCCAACTTCGAATCGGGGTGTCTTCTCCATCTTCTGTAATCCAAGGGCGCTCTATTACTTATGAAATCACCGTATCCAATGTAGGAAAAGGAACCGCCGAACGAGTCAATATTACGAGCCCGATTCCTGCCGGAACCACCTTTCTTTCTGCATCAAACGGAGGCACCGCTGGTGCAGGCGGGATAACTTGGCCCGCGGTTCGTTTACCTGCGGGGAGCTCTACCAAATTGCAAGCCCGCGTTCGCGCTTCCAGCACCTCTCAAGTTCGGACGGATGCCACCGCAACAACCGAATGCGCCCAACCTGCCAGTGCTTTTGCCCAAACCACAGTCAAAGGTGTGGCTGCAATCCTTCTCGAGGTAGTTGATAATCCAGACCCAATCGAAGTTGGCGATACCACAACTTATACAATTACCGTTACCAACCAAGGGTCTGCAACAGATACCAACATCCGGGTAAACTGTGCCATCGAATCCGCTCTGAGTTATGTTTCGACAGCGGGTGCAACCACGGGGAAAGCTTCCGGAAACATCGTAACCTTTGCCCCGCTGCCATCCTTGGCACCGAAGGCAACGGCCACATGGACCGTTCGTGTCAAAGGCAATGCCGCCAGCGACAGTCGATTCAAAGTCACGATGAATTCCGATCAATTGGGAGCTCGGCCGGTAGAGGAAACGGAAGCAACAAAAATCTACTAAGCCAGGTTCTCATCAACCTAACCTACAGGCCTGTTCCAACGTCGTGGAACAGGCCTGGCCTTTTTAGGGTAATCTCTCGAAAAATGAAGTCGCCTCGATGAGGATCTTTGCGGTAACGTCTTGGCATGAACGATCCCGAGGCCTCAGGTGCGCTTTTCCCAACAAGCCAAGAGCTAGCCGCTGTGATGTTCACGGATGTTGTCAGCTTCAGCTCACAAATGCATGCGGATGAAGCTAAAACCTTAGCCGACGTAAAGCGAGATATGTCATACATGAAAGAACTCGCTGAAACATACAATGGAAGAGTATTTAAGCGCCTCGGAGATGGCATGCTTCTCCACTTCAAAACAGCAGGGGATGCAGTTAGATGTGGTGTAGCGTTCCAACAAGCCATGGTGAATGGATTTGGTCCCGAAGACTCACCCAGTAACTTGCAACACCGGGTCGGCATTCACCTGGGCGACATGTATGTAAGTGAATCCGAGGTGATGGGCGATAGCGTTAATATTGCTTCTCGACTTCAGTCGATTGCCGAACCGGGTGGAATTTGTATTTCCCAGACTGTCTACGAAATCGTTAAAAATAAATTGAGCGTTAAAGCCATCCATCTAGGACAGAAGGAACTTAAGAACATTGCTCAAGCTATTGATGTTTACCGTATCCTGGTCAATGCCGTCGACGAAGAACCCCCAGTCACAAAACCCTCCATTCGATTTGCCGATCGACTTGCACAGTGGAAGTCCAAAGTGGACCCTGGATTCATCAAGCACCTGTCTCGCCCCATGAAATTGGAACGACTGGCAGAACAAGCCAAAGAAAAGCGTCTTTTAGTAACGGGCCTCGCTCTACTTGCCCTGTTAGTTCTTGGGTTGGGAATTTGGGGTATGACATGGGGAATCAAATCCATTGCAAACCAACGAGAAGCTGCCAAGGCCGAGACGGTTCCCACACTTTCCCGATCTCAAGTAGAGCGTGCCATCTCCGGAAAAACGATCAGCCTTGGGCAATTTCTCGGATTTACTCCAACCGGAGAGATTAAGCGCAAGGCAATCCTTGGGTTAAAACAAAAATCGATAAATCCCATTACTTCAAATGATGGTAAGACCCTGTATCAAGCACAGTATTCGATGACCTACCAAGTCCGAGGCGATGGTCGGTATTACAGCGTTTATTTAACATACAACGAGTCGTCGTACGTCACGAAGGTGCGCATAACCGGCCCTCACAATTAAAAGTAAAACGATTCTCTCTTTGAATTAAGTCAAAAGGCTCAATGTTTGCTTAAGCGCTCCAGCTAAAAAAATACGCCGCTCTGCTGTAAGAGTCGAACCCAACTTAATTTCCTTTCCGTCGTCAAAGTGAATCAGAATTTGTCGGTGGTGCTGAGCATCCCCATCACTGTCGACCCAATTTTTGTCGGGTAACTTCACTTGTTTTATCCGATCGGGTTGGAATTTTTTCTTCCACCCCAAAGGTCCAATACCTTGAAAAAGAACCCCGAACCCACGCTCAATTCGGATTTCTGTTTTGCCTCCAAGACTCATGACGAACGCACCTATCATCACCGAACCAATAACAATAAACGGCGTCAGAAACACCCAAAGAAAGATCACCATCCCAACCCCCATCGTTTGATTATTCATCTCTGGAGCAGGAAACCATTCCGGAATTGAAATTCCCAAAAGATTGATTGTTCCACTGATCGCAACCAAAACAAAGACCGAAACAATTCCATTCCAGAACAAACTAATTGCCAGTGCTCCAATCGCCGTTCCCGGTGAAAAATGGGTAGCTCCTACGACAATACCTCGCCCTTGCCTTTGATACCAAGCTCCCTCCGGCGGATGTTTAATATTTACTTCTCCGAGAGGAGTCTCAGAAACTAGATCAGAAA